>JBCDJA010000361.1:0-3176 GCA_038748465.1 Pseudomonadota bacterium | reverse complement strand
GCGGTGATGACGGAGGCGGGGCGGCTTTCCGATGAGGTGCTGGCACCGCTCAATTGGTCCGGCGACCGGGAAGGGGCGAGCCTTAAAGATGGGGTTGTCACCACGCCGAGCGGCTTTAACGAGGCGTACCAGAAATTTGCCGAAGGCGGCTGGGCCGGCCTCTCCTATGACCCCGAATACGGTGGCCAAGGCCTGCCGCAAACCCTGTCGACCGCCGTCATGGAGTGCTGGCAGGCGGCAAATCTCTCCTTTGGGCTGAGCCCGACCCTTACCCTTGGAGCTATCGAGGCCTTAGAGGCCCACGGGTCGGAGGACCAAAAGCAAACCTTCCTGCCCAAGCTCAATGCCGGCACGTGGACCGGCACAATGAACCTCACCGAAAGCCACGCCGGGTCCGATGTTGGGGCACTGCGCTCCAAGGCCGTTCCCAACGGGGATGGGACGTTCTCTATCACTGGGACCAAAATCTACATCACCTATGGCGAGCACGACATGGCCGAGAACATCGTCCATTTGGTGCTGGCCCGCCTTCCCGATGCGCCGATCGGCACCCGCGGCATTTCGTTGTTCCTGGTGCCGAAATACCATGTCAACGCCGATGGGAGCTTAGGCGAGCGCAATGACGTGCAATGTGTCGGTCTTGAAGAGAAGCTCGGCATTCATGGCAGCCCGACCTGCGTTATGGCCTTTGGCGAAAAGGGCGGTGCGACCGGCACCCTGATCGGCCGGGAAAACAAAGGCATGGCGTGCATGTTCACGATGATGAACAACGCGCGGCTTGCCGTTGGCGTGCAAGGCCTGGCGATGGGTGAACGGGCCTATCAAAAAGCCCATGCTTTCGCGCTTGAGCGTAAACAGGGCAAGCTTTTTGGGTTGCAACACCAATCAGCCGATATGGTGCCAATCATTCAGCATCCTGATGTTCGCCGGATGCTGCTCGATATGCGCGCCAAGGTGGAGGCGGCCCGCGCGATCTGCCTTGCCAATGCCTTTGCCATCGACGAGGCGCGCACGGCGGCCAATGATGAGGATAAGCGGCGCGCGAAACTGCGCGAAGAGCTGTTGATTCCGCTCTCCAAAGCGTGGAGCACGGACATTGGCTGTGAGGTTGCCTCAACGGGGATCCAAGTCCATGGCGGCATGGGCTATGTGGAGGAAACGGGCGCGGCCCAATTCCTCCGGGATGCGCGCATCACGCCGATCTACGAAGGCACCAACGGCATTCAGGCCATCGACCTGGTGACGCGCAAGCTGCCGATGGAGGGGGGCGAGGCGGTCCAATCGTTTATTCGGGAAATGCGGATGACGGCCGGCGAGCTGCAGCGCCACGACGTCCACGGGCTCAAAGAGATGGGCGTCCTGCTCGCCCGTAACCTCGAATCGGTTGAGGCGACAACCCAGTTCTTGCTTGAAAAAATCGGCTCTGCGCCGACCGAAGCCCTGTCGGGGGCAACCCCCTATCTCGATCAATTGGGCACCATTGCCGGTGCGCATTATCTGGGCCTTGGCGCGATTGCCGCCGCGAAGCAAATCGAAGCCAGCCCTGACGCGTCACAGTTCTACCGCTCCCGGCTTGTCACCGCGCGTTATTTCTTTGACAGTGTGTTGCCGCGGGTCGAAGGGCTCGTGTCGGCGATTACGACCGGGCGCAGCACATTCCTCGACCTCGAGGTGGACCTTCTGGCCCTTTAAAAAAGCTGCGAAAAAAACGCGGCCTGTGCGCGACCCGGGACCTTCCAAAGCGTGAGGGAGACACCGACGCCATGCCGATTGCCGCAGGGGCTTTAACGCCAAACAAGGCAACCGACGCCAAGCCCCAGAGCGATGGCAAGCCCACGGGCGATGGCGATCCCCAGAGCGGTGGCAAACCCGCGGGCGATGGCAAGAGCATCAACGGGCTCATCTATCCCTTTGGCCGCGAGGCGCCCGCGCCTGGCGCCGTACAGGAGGTGTCGCCCGGCATCTATTGGTTGCGGATTGACCTTCCCTTCGCGCTCGATCACATCAATGTCTGGTTGTTGCGCGACGGCAACGGCTTTGTCGTGATCGACACGGGGCTTAACGGCGATAGTACCCGCGCGATTTGGGAAGATACCTTCCGTACCGTGCTTCAGGGCCGCCCGATCACACGCATTTTTGTGACCCACATGCACCCGGACCATGTGGGCCTTGCCGGCTGGCTTGCCGAGCGGTTCGACGCGCCGCTTTTTATGTCGCGTACAGAGTATCTTTATTGCCGGGTGCTGGCCTCAGATACCGGCCGCGAGGCGCCAGAAGAAGGCACCCGCTATTATAAGAAATGCGGGTTTACGGACGAAGAAATTGAGTATTACAGATCGCGCTTTGGCCTCTTTGGGCTGGGTGTGCATGCGATGCCGAATTCCTATTATCGCCTCCGGGCCGGCGACCAGGTTGTCATTGACGGCAAAACCTGGTCGGTCGTCGGCGGCGCCGGGCACAGCCCCGAGCATGTGGGTTTTGTAAGCCGCGATCAGGGAATCTACATTTCCGGTGATCAGGTGCTCCCGCGTATTTCATCGAATATCGGGGTGTGGCCGACCGAGCCTGAGGCGAACCCGCTGGAAGACTGGCTGCTTGCCTGTGCAAGCCAGTGGACTGACCTGCCAGACGGGCTGCTTGTTTTGCCCTCCCACAACGAGCCCTTCACCGGCCTTCACAACCGCCTTGCCGATCTGATCTCCGGCCATGTCAAGGCGCTGGAGCGCCTGCTTGAGGACCTAGAAAGCCCCAAGCGCGCGGTAGATGTGTTTTCGGTGCTGTTTAAGCGCGATGTCACCAAAGGGCTCTTGGTGATGGCGACCGGTGAGGCGGTCGCCCATCTCAATTACCTCTGGGACCGAGATCTTGTGACCCGGCGCATGCGGAGTGATGGGGCGTTTGAGTATCAGGCCAAGAAAACCAAGGTCGATTTGGCGCAGCTGCTGCCGGGCTCTGTGCTTGCGGTCCATGAACAAGCCGAAAGCGGCTGGCGGCCTTCCGTGTCATGACGACCGCTCTGATCTCCCACCCCATCTGCCTTGAGCACCAAACACCGCTCGGCCATCCGGAATGCCCGGACCGGCTCCGGGCGGTGTTGGCCGCTCTTGAGCGGGAAACATTTACGTTCTTGCACCGGATCGAGGCGCCCATCGGCGATATTGAGACCGTAGCGCTTG
>JBCDJA010000360.1:0-3178 GCA_038748465.1 Pseudomonadota bacterium | reverse complement strand
GTTGGGGCCTTCGAAAAGTGGGGCCTTCGAAAAGTGGGGCCTTCGAAAAGTGGGGCCTTCGAAAAGTTGGGCCTTCGAAAAGTTGGGCCTTTGAAAAGTTGGGCCTTCGAAAAACAGTGCGCGAGGCTTGCCACCCCTTTTCTTTCCCGGCCGTCTGTGGCCCGGTCACATGACCAAAAAATGGGGAGGAAAAAGTGGCTCAATCGACTGGAATAAAAATCGGACTCTTGGCCATACGCGTGTCCGTTGCGGCGGTATTCTTGCTCTGGAGCGTGCGCAAGATCATCGATCCGGAAGGCTCGGCGAGTGTTTTTGAAACGTTTTACTTCACCTCAATCGGGCCTGAGGTGTCGATGGGCCTTGGCGTTGCCCAAACGCTTTTGGTGGTGGCGTTTTTGTTGGGGCTCTGGAAGGGGCTTACCTATTTGGCTGTTTTGGCCATGCACACGGTTTCAACGGCCTCCACTTGGGCGCTCTTGATCGATCCTTACACGCGGCCGAATTTGTTGTTCTGGGCGGCAGTTCCCATGCTTGCAGCGCTTCTGTTGCTCTATTTGGCCCGCAAGGACGACACCCTTTTGGCGTTCGGGCGGTAAGCCAGAGGCGGCCGAATAGGGGCTGCAGACCTTAACGCCTCTCGCCCAGTCAGCGAGTGTCGACGCGGTGGCTCACGCCCAACGCGCTGGCGAGCTGGGCAAGGCGCCGCTCCACCATCTCGCCGACAAAATCGGCATAGGGCGTATCGACCTTCAAAATCAAAGCGTCCGCGTCAAGCTCGAGGGCGAAATGGCAAAGCGTGCCGGTGGCATGGCCGCAAAGAGTGTGCGCCGTTCGCAAGGCACGCCCTAAGATCCGCGCGGCCTCGACCTCTTCTGACGACAGAAAATCAGCAGCCGTTGCAGATTCAACCCCCGCCGATGAGCCGCCATAGCGCATCAGCAGGGTGAGCGCGAGAAACGCGCGTTCGGGATGGGTAATGCCTGAAAACTGCGAGCGTAGCACCCGATGAAACACGCCGACCGCGCGGTCGTCAGGATGCAGCCGCCAACCGATATCGCTCAACAGCACCGCCGCCTCGCGCAGCACCCGCTGGCGCGGGGCCTCGACCCGGAACAAGGGATCGATGAAGGTCAGGATCTCGCCGCTTAAGGACACCGGCCGGCCATAGCGGGTCCCCATGGCCCGGGCCCCCTCCAGCAACGGATCGCAGGCCTGGAGCGCCGGCTCAAGCGCGGCGTGGTGCACGCCCTCACGCAGGCCATAAGACGACACCACAAGCCGTTTCGGTTTGGCCGCTGCAATCAGCGCCTCAAGCACCATGGCCGCATAGGGAATAACATCGAGCCGGCGTTCGGAAATCTCGCCAAGCGCCTCCAATTCATGGCGGCTCATGCCAGCCAGCCGTTGGCAGAGCAAACTCGCGCGATCGGCACCGATCTCGTATTGCTGAAGCACGCGCACAGGATAGTTCCGCTGGGCCATATCAATCCGGGCGAGCGTACGCCAGGCGCCGCCCACCAGATAAAGCGATCGACCCTTTGCGGATTTGAGCCACGGGACGGCCTTCATCGCCATGGTTGCTTGGGACCGCGCGGCCGCCATTCCCTCGCCCATCAGCTTCAACGGCCCAAGCCCAAGGGTTGTCCGGTCGGCAAGCCCGGCATGTTTGAGGTTAAGGAGCTCGAGGCTGCCGCCGCCGAGATCTCCGACGATCCCGTCCGCATCGGGAATGCCCGACAACACGCCGCGGGCCGAAAGCTCCGCCTCCTCCTCGCCGCTGAGAACGCGCACGGGAGTTTGCAGGCACTCACCGGCGCGGCGGACAAACTCAACCCCGTTTGCGGCCTCGCGCACCGCGGCCGTCGCCACCGCATGCAACGCACTAACCTCCAGTGCCTGGGTAATCGAGCGATAGCGACGCAGCGCCTTAAGGGCGCAGGCGACGCCGGCATCGGCAAGCTGTCCGGTGTCCATCAACCGGCGACCGAGTCCGCAGAGCGATTTTTCGTTGAACAGCAGGGTGGGCACCCGGCTCGCGCCCTCAAACACGACAAGCCGCACCGAATTCGAGCCAATATCCACCACACCGAGCGGCGCGTCAGGCGGTGCCCCGACCGCCGTGGGTTGCCGATCGGACCCAACGAGTTCGGTTGCAGCGCTCACGGCTTTGTCTCCGTCCACCATCAGCTTCGATGGATTGTGGGAATCTCGCTCCGCTCCAACGCCTTACCCCGACCGCTCAGACTTGGATTGGTCATGAAATAATCGTGCGCATTGAACGCAGCCTCTCCTGGCGCGGGGACCACGCGCTCATAGGAGCCGTCTGCCCGCAGCAGCCAGCTTTGCTGATTATCGCGGAGATTCGCTACCATAATCTGGTCGAGCACCTGTTGATGCACGGTTTCGTTCTTAACCGGCACCAGGGTTTCCACCCGGCGGTAGAGATTGCGCGGCATCCAATCCGCCGAGGAGATGTAAACCCGCGCGTGCGGCGATGGCAGTCCGTGCCCATTGCCGAAACACACAATGCGCGAATGCTCAAGGAAACGACCAACGATGCTCTTGACCCGAATGTTCTCAGACAATCCCGGAACGCCGGGCCGCAGGCAGCAAATGCCCCGGATCACCAACTCGACCTCGACGCCGGCCTCGCTTGCCCGGTAGAGCGCATCGATGAGCGAGCCATCGACCAGTGAATTAAGCTTGGCCCAGATGGCCGCCGGGCGCCCCGCCTTGGCATGGGCGATCTCTTCTTCAATGTATTCGGCGACCCGATCTTTCAGGGAGATCGGTGAGACCGCAATGTCCTCAAGGCCTGCCGGCGGCGCGTAACCGGTGATGTAATTGAACACCCGGCTGGTGTCCCGCCCCAGCTGCGGGTCGACGCTGAAGAGCGACAGATCGGTATAAATTTTTGCGGTGACAGGGTGGTAATTGCCCGTGCCGAAATGGCAATAGGTGCGCAAATCGTTGCCTTCCCGGCGGACCACGGTCGACAATTTGGCGTGGGTCTTGAAGTTGATAAATCCGTACACGACCTGAACGCCCGCGCGCTCCAGATCCCGCGCCCACTGAATGTTCGCCTCTTCATCAAACCGGGCTTTCAACTCCACAACGGCGGTCACGGATTTTCCGGACTCGGCCGCCTGGATGAGGGCTGTGACGATGGGCGAGCCTT
>JBCDJA010000359.1:0-3190 GCA_038748465.1 Pseudomonadota bacterium | reverse complement strand
GGCCTATGATCTTGTGTCCTCGGTCGATAATCTCTTTCAATTCCGCAGCGTACAGATTGCCAGGGACATCTATCGTCAACCCTTGCCCTGTCGTCTGATTTTACCACTCTATCGGGAAAGCCTCTGCGATCGTCTCTTCTGGCCGCAATTTTTGGAATTCATGGCCCACAATGACGACCTGACAGATCAGGTTTATTTCGCGGCTGACCAATCGCTGTTGGAGGATTTGGACCGGGTGGAGCGGGCCCATTTGCAAGGGCTTATCGACCGTGATTTTCGTCTCGCTCTCACCGGTGCCGCCGATCTCGATTTCGATCTTGCCGCGCTCCGCCGACAAAATGTGCGTCTGGTATTGCTCCCGACACCGATGTTCCCCGACGGGGTGACCTCTGCAGGGGCGCCCTATCCGGCAACGGACTTTGCCCGCCTCATCGACCGGCACGGCATGACCCTCATCATCGACGATCTGCAGTCCGAAGACGATCTCTTGAAGGTCATGGACAATGGCGGCCAATACGGGGCGGGGCCGTTGTTTGGTGGGTACCGTCCTTTGGGCGATGACTTGCTGGCCAAGATCTTGCCGCGCGGAACGCAGGCCCCGAGCGCCCAAGCCTCGAGTGCCCACGCCACGGGCGCCTAAGCCACGGGCGCTTGACGGGCCCGCCGACAAGGCCGACAACGCCGCCATGAGCGCGCCCCCTGTTCCCTCCCTCATTGATGGCCTTCATGCGATCGCGCCGGGCTATGACGCCCTGTTGTGCGATGTCTGGGGCGTTGTGCATAACGGGCGGGTTGCCTTTGACGGCGTTGCCGCCTGTCTTGAGCGCTTTCGGGCTGAGCGGGGCCCTGTGTTTTTGCTCACCAACGCGCCGCGTCCGGCAGCGGTGCTTCCGCCCCAATTGGCGCGGATCGGCATCAGCGAGGCGTGCTATGACGGCATCGTCACCTCAGGCGATGCGACCCATTTCGAACTTAGCCGTCGGGCACCTGGGGTGGTCTTCCATCTCGGGCCGGACCGAGACTTGGGTTTGTTCGATGGGCTTGAGGTCCGGCAGACGTCGAGCGTGGAGGAAGCCGATTTTGTGCTTTGCTCTGGGTTGCGCGATGATGTGCGAGAAACGCCGGCCGATTACCAAGACGAGCTGGCGGCCATGCAGGCCCTGGGGCAGACCATGGTCTGCGCCAACCCCGATATCCAGGTCGTCCGCGGCTCTGATTTGATCTATTGCGCCGGGGCCCTCGCCGAGGCTTATCGCGCGATCGGCGGCGAGGTTGCCTATTGCGGTAAACCCCATGGCCCGATCTACGATCTGGCGATGCGCCGGATCGAGGCCGTGCGACCCGGGATCGACCGGGATCGGGTCCTTGCCGTCGGGGACGGCCCCAAAACCGATGTGCGAGGGGCGAACCGTCAGGGGATCGATTGTTTGTTTATTCTTGGCGGGATTCACGCCCGCGACATGGCTGGCAAAAGCCCGTCAGAACACCGCGCCGCATTAACCAAACTCTTTGAAACGGAGCGTGTTCACGCCGCCGCAGTCTTGCCATCGCTGATTTGGTAATGTGATGGCCCTCACGCTAGGGTGAGGGACTAAGCGATCGCGACGATTGCGGGGTGGGGCCCAGGTGTTTTTTGATTTTCGGATGGTCGTCGTCTACCTGTTCGCGGCCTTCGCGGCGGGTTTTTTTCTGCAGGATGACTGGCAGAGAGCGCGACCGGCTGTCGTCACCGCGCCGCAAACGGCGCCTCAGCCGGCTCCGAGCCCGTCTTTGCCGAGTTTGGCGGCTAATGAAACCTATGAGTGCCGATGGCGTGCCCGGGGGTCGTCTTACACCGTCTCGATCCGGGTGGGTGGATCGCGGGCGTTCCGCGATGACGGGGGCAGGGCCTACACCGTTGTGAGCAACAGCGATGATCTTCTGGTTTTGTTGGTTAACCGGCCCCGCACCGCGCCTTTTGCCTTCCAGACCATCGATAAAAACACCGGCGCCTGGAGCGATTATGTGGAGAGCAATGGGCGCATGCGCCAGGTGCGCGGCGGCAGCTGCCAATTAAACTAAGCCGAGCAATCGGCGTTGGTCGGCGGGGGGCGGTGCGCCTAATCGAAGAGTGCGTCGATATCGTCTTGGGAAAAGACCTCGTCCACCTCGTTCTGGTCGATCGCCTCGCTCTCTTTTTGCGGCCCGTGGATCAGGTTTTCGGTCCGCCAGGCGTCCCGGTCGGAGACGTCTTCGGCAATTTCTGCGTCGGGGTCGGCGCCAATGGTCTCGATCAGTTGGCGGACAACATCACTGAGCTCACCAAGGACTTCTGAGACTTTTTGGATCCGCTGTCCGGTGATGTCTTGGAACGAGCAGGCCTCAAAAATTTCAAGCACCTGGGTTTGCACAAAACCCGGATAATCCTCGTGGGTTTGCGGGTCCGCTCCCATGATTTCTTCGGCTGCGGACATTATCGTTTCCGCCGCGCGTTCGGTGTTTTTGACCACCTCCAACAATTCTTCATTGGCGTTGGGCAGGTCTTTTTTGTCGAGGCGATAGGGTGCTGTTTGGAAAAACCCCTTGCGCACATTCGCCAGATAGGCGGCCAGCATGGTGCTTTCCGCAGACACCATGTCATCGAGATTGCCGAAAAGAGATTTCACCGAGCGTAAAGCCAGCTCGGCGATTTTTAGCGCATCGAGTAGCTGAATCTCGTCGGCATTCCGCGCACTGAGTTCGCCAATTGCAGCCTCGAGATCCCGGGGAATCGGAACACTGGCCGCGGCCGGTGTTTCAGAATTCGCCAAGGACCGTCTCCAATTTGCCCTTCAGGGTCGCTGCATTGAACGGCTTTACAATGTAGTTGTTGACCCCGGCCTTTTTTGCCGCCACCACATTTTCGGTTTTCGCCTCGGCAGTCACCATGACGAAGGGCAGGGATTGAAGCTTTGAATCTGCGCGCACTTCTTTTAAAAGCTCATAGCCGCTCATCGGCTCCATATTCCAATCGGAGATAACAAGACCATAACTCTTGTTACGGAGCTTTTCGAGCGCCATTGAGCCATCGCTGGCATCATCCACATTATCGAAGCCTAATTGTTTCATCAGATTACGAATAATCCGAATCATGGTCTTGTAGTCATCGACCACAAGTACGGGCATCGCCTTGTCAACAGCCATTGGCACAATCCTATCCGCCGGAACAGTG
>JBCDJA010000358.1:0-3211 GCA_038748465.1 Pseudomonadota bacterium | reverse complement strand
CGTCGATCAAAAATTGCTCGACGAACAACGTCCTCATCTCCAAAAGCATCTTTATTGAGCGCGGGCTTCGATTTGACGAGGGATTTGGCCTGTCCGGTGGATCCGACACGGAGTTTTTCGTCCGCTCACGCACGGAAGGTTCTCGCATTGCGCTCGCACCCCATTCGCTTGTGCATGAAGAGGTTCCCCAGGCGCGCCAGCACAGGCGGTGGCGCCTTGGACGGATTATCTCCAGAAGCAATGCCCAGGTGCGCATTCGCATCAAGCATGGAGGTTATTGGCGCAGCTTTGCCCGATATTCGCCCCGCGGTGTTTGGCTGGTCCTGGCAGCAATTGTGACCCTGCCGGGCTTGTTGGGGCCCTCCTTTACGACCCGGGAACGGGTGCTGAAACGGTTCGGGTCAGGCGTTGGGATGCTTAAAGCCCTTATCGGATCCTGGACGTCCACCTATGCGCGGATCGAAGGGCGGTGAGCGGTGCAGGACGTCCCGATCATCGTCATCAATCTAGCAACAGCGACTGACCGGCGCCAGCGCATGGCCGACCAACTGCACGGGTTAGGATTTAACCACAGCGTCTATAAAGCCCGCACGGCCGATGACTTGCCCCAGTTTCCCGAGGTGTCGCTTCGGCCCCAATCCATGGCGTACTGGTCCGGCAAGTCGCTCAATTCGGGCATGATCGGCTGCTTCCTGAGCCATTACGACCTGCTGGCGGAGATGGTCCGGGCGGACATGCCCCATCGCCTGATCCTCGAAGACGATGCGGTGATCGATCCGGACCTGCCAGAGGTCCTCACAAATCTCGCCCACCTCCGTTTCGACTGGGACCTTATCAAGCTGGCTGAAATTCGGCCGGTCGGCGGCCTTGCCTATGGCCCGCTGGGCACCCGCCGCTCCCTTGCGCGCCTCACCCAGCCGACATTCGGCCTGCAAGGCTACCTTGTCAGCCGGGCCGGGGCCGCCAAGCTGCTCAAGCGGCTCCGCCGGCTCGACGGCGAGGTGGATGGCGTCATCGATCGGATGGGCAATGCCGGTGTCAGGATTTTCGCTGTCCGGCCCAATCCGATCGGCCATGACCTGTCCCTGGCCTCAACGATCCGCGAAGAAGCCGCCGGCGCGCCGAAGGCTACCGGCTGGGATCGATGGAAACGCAAAGCCCTCAAGATGAAACGGCGCCTCGACCGGGCCGCCAATCGCCCGAGGCTTTACATCGACCGCGTCATCGATCGACCCGGGCGGAAGGACACGCCGTGATTGCCTAGGATTACACGTTTAGAGTGCAGCAATTACTTGTCCGTATCGCAAGAGCCTGTCATAGCGTTGTCACGCAAAGTCTGTTTGGATGCGTGTGACCATTCGAGCGACGGGATTTCGTTTGGTTAGGCGTTTGGTAACGATGGGCGGATGTAGAATCTGCTATTGAGAGATCCCTCTGGATTTTCGTCGGCTGGGAAGTGATGTCTACGACAACAATAGCCAAAACGGCACCCTGGCCCACGGGCCCAGCTCGCCATCGTGTTTCAACGCCATCCGGGCGCGATGCAGCGGCGGTAAGCGACACCCTCCTAATTGGTCTAGCGACGTTCATGCGGCCGAGCATGCTTGCCCGGGCGCTGGTGGCGATGGAATCCCTGACGATCCCAAAGGGCGTTTTCCCACTGCTGCTCATTGTCGACAACGATCCGGAAGGGTCCGCTCGCGCGATCGTCGATGCCGCCCGCCCGTTTCTGCCCATCCCCGTGCAATACGTGATCGAGCCCCGGCGCGGCATTCCGTTTGCGCGGAACCGGGTCCTAACGGAAGCTCTTGAGCTTGGGGCGGACTATGTTGCGTTCTTCGACGACGATGAGATTCCCGCGCCGGCTTGGATCGACACCCTTTATCGGGGCCTGAAGCAACACAATGCCGATGTTATCGGCGGGCCGGTACGGCGCACGTTAAACCAAGGGGCGAACCGCTGGGTCGATGCGGCTGACAGCATCCGTCTGTCCAAGGACGATCGAAAACTTTTATACAATTGCGTCGGGTCGACCAACAACTGCTTGTTCAGCATGCGGCTCGTTCGGGACCTGGGGCTGTTTTTCGACGAAAAGTTCGAGCATTGCGGCGGGTCTGATTCTGATTTTTTCACCCGCTCCCGCCTTCTCGGCGCCCGGCATGCGCGCGTGCGCGATGTGTTGATGACGGAGCAAATGCCGAAAAGCCGCCAAACCCTCTCTTGGTATATGCGGCGCTATTATCGCCAGTCGGTATCGACCGCCTATTCTTACAGGCTGCGCCGGGGCTTGGGCCCAGCCGTGCTGAAATACGCCCCCCGATCCGTCGGCAACATCGCAGCCGGGCTCTATTATTTGGCGGCGGCCCCCTGGCAGCGCGAGCAAGCGATTATGCGAGCGATCAAGCGCTTCGTCTCCTCCGGCGCCAACCTCGCCGGCATCTTCGGCGTCACCTATTCAGAATACACGCGTCACCACGGCCGATAATCCGCCTCACAGTGGCCCCCCAAAGTTTAACGCGTTTTGAGCCCCCTCCCCTTGTTTTCCAAAGGGGCGGGTTTAAGGCTTCTCGATATGCCGATCGAGCGCGCTGAGCACCTCATCGGCGTCAATTGAAAACGCCTCATGCTTGCCGCTTTCCCCCCCCACTGCATACCCATAGGGCTGGTTAAGGCTCCGCGCGAGGAGGAAATAGGTGTTCTTGATTTTGTCGGCGGGAAAGATCTCAAAAAGGCGCGCTCCTGCCGGCGCAAAAAGCATATTGGTCAGCCCGGCGCCATGCGCACCCACCACATGGCTTGCCTTCATGAACGTATCAATCTGCTCACGGAAGGAGAGACGGCCCGGCATGACGGCCTCAAAGCCCCGCGCCGCAAGGCCTGCCTCAAGGGCCTCACCACCGATCATCTGCCGCTTGCGCGTATCCCCGCGGCTAACATAGAGCCGTTCACCAAGTGGGCGGTCGTTAGGGAGCTGGTCGCCGAATGGCCGATCCGTGAGACTGGCCGGCGCGGTTATATTGAATCCCTCAAAGCAGAGGGCGCGGACCCACGCCAAAAAATCCGGGTCGGCGTGCGTGCTTTTCAGGGTCCGGAGATCGTCGATAATGAGAATCGTGTCTGCCCGCACCCGATCGCGCGGCCCGACCGGTACCCATTCAAGCCGCGGATGGGCCCGTTGGATGAACCGAAAGATATCGTCCTGATAAGCCGG
>JBCDJA010000357.1:0-3214 GCA_038748465.1 Pseudomonadota bacterium | reverse complement strand
TCCTCCCGTCGAAAACAAAAATGCACCCTTGCGGAGAAGGTGGCGACGGCGCGAAAGCGACGTCGACGGATGAGGGCAACGGGCACTGCATACCCCTGGCGGAAGGCCATTACCGATTGGTGCGGTTGAGTTCCGCTTTCGCCCAAGGCATGTCCATATCATTGACCACATCAAGCATCGCACCGATGCGGGACCATTTCCACACACCCTCCTCGCGCTGATAGGCTTCCTCGTAACGCCCCATAATCAACCCCGAACCTTTAAAACCAAGGGTGTTCCCCTCACGGAAGACGACCGGGCAATCAACATACCACAGCCCCTTTGCCTGGTCGCCATCGACCTCAATAACATCGTTCATGACCCGATGTTGAGCATAGGCGAGCACAGAGGGCACAATGGTGGTAAGGAACGCCCCTACTGCTTCAGCACCCTCCGCCAACGGAAAGCCCGTAAAATCAGCAACAACGGATTTGGACAAGCGCGATTTCAGATGGTCAAACGCCTCGCCATCTCCGGCAATCCCGCGGTCAAGGCAGTGACAATAAAAATAATGCTTCAGCCGGCGGATCGCCTCCAAATCATTGGTCGACGGAATTCTTTCGGGTGCATTGCCCATAGGCCCCTCCTCCAAAAGCGCGCGACACGTGTCAAACGATGACGTGCTTGAACCATGTCTCGCTCAAACGACGTGTCGCGCTGGTTTGTTGGTGCCAAGGCTAGCCCCGGCTGAGGCGCCGGTGCAAGCAAGACGGCCTAACGCCCTTGATAGCTGACCCGAAGAATCCGGCATGTGCGGGCGTCGATGGCAATGCGCACGCCTCGGCCCCGGCGATCGAAGGCCGCGACCCGGTAGACCCCGTTATCGAAAGAGAGGCGACGGACATCGCGATAATTGTGGCGATTGAGCTCGCGCCGGATATCGTTAAAGCCGTAATAGCGGCCCGCGTCGCCGTTCAATCCGCCCCGGTTGAGCCGGGTCACCGACACGATGTCGCCGGAATAGGCATTCACCCTCACGCGCACGTCTCGCCCTCGCCGGTTCTCGGCCGTGAAGACGCAGGCCCTGGCCCCGCAACGGCGCAGGGAAATGTCGGAAAATCCACGCTGGCGGAGGGAGCGACGGAGCGCGCGAACAGGCAAAGGCCCGCGGTCATAGCGCGCCTCACCGTAACCCCATCGCCTGTCGCTCGAACGCTGGTCGGCCACGCGCTGAGGGGCCAAACGCTCTGGTGCGCTGACGTTAAGTGCGCGCTCGCGCTGGGTCTCTCTCCACTCCAGCGCATCCCCAGCCAAGGCGGGGCCGGAAAAAGCAGGGCCGGCAAGAAGCCCAGTGACGAGGGCGGCAGCAAGGGTCGGTTTCAACATGGTTCTTCTCCATTTTGATCGTACAAGACCTGGCGCAACCGGGCGCCCGACCTGCCAACCACCGTGCCGCCAGTCGCCTGAACCAAAGCTGGTCGCCCCGTTCAGGAACCATTCAGGCTCGCCGAGGCACGCTCCTCACCTCATGATCGTCTCAACCGCCATAACCCGGCTCCTTACGCTTGCGGTGTTATTGGCCGCGGGCCTCGTGGCAGAGCCCGCCCTGGCCGACCAGATGCCCCGCCAGCACCAGGCACAAACGCCGACAACGGCCCTCGCCCAGGCTGGCCCTGGGCTCGGTCTGGAGGCGGTCGTGCGCCAGGTGACCCGCCAATTCGGGGGCCGGCTGATCGATGCGCGCCTTGAAGCGGGCGAGATCTACGATCTCGTTTGGGAGCTGCCGCAAAACCGGATCGCGCGGATCCGCGTCGATGCGCGCACGGGCGCGGTTCTGTCAGTCAACTGACGGGCAGTCGAGTTAGAGCCATGCGCCTTTTAATTGTCGAAGACGACCCGGACCTCAACGCCCAGATTGGTGATTATTTGGCCGATCAGGGCTACAGCGTCGATCGCGCTGGCGACGGCGACGAGGCGCATTTTTTGGGTGAGACGGAAGCTTATGACGCCATCGTGCTGGATCTTGGATTGCCTCAGCGTGACGGCCTGACCGTGCTTGAAGCCTGGCGCGAGGAGGGGATCAAGACCCCTGTCTTGATCCTCACCGCGCGGGACCGCTGGCGAGACAAGGTTTCTGGCATCGATGCGGGGGCTGACGATTATCTCACAAAGCCGTTTCACGTCGAGGAGCTTGCAGCCCGGTTACGGGCGCTGATCAGACGCTCGGCGGGCCATGCCTCGGCTGAATTAAGTTGCGGCCCTCTTATCGTGGACACGCGCGCAGCACGCGTCAGCTATGCTGGGCAGCCTGTGAAACTCACAGCGCTCGAATACCGCCTCATCACCTATCTGGCCCATCATGCGGGGCGCGTGGTCTCGCAAAGCGAATTGACCGAACATCTTTATGCGCAGGATTTCGATCGGGACTCGAACACCATTGAAGTCACCCTCGCCCGCGTGCGCAAAAAAACCGCGCCCGGCTTGATCAAAACCGTTCGCGGGCTCGGCTATTGCCTGGAGCCGGGCGAGGCTGAGCCGAGATCGGCCGAGCACGGATCGACGACGCCAAAAACAACGTCAAACGAGAGGGGTTCATGACGGCAAAGCCCCGCCCCGCCCGCGGGTCCCTGCACCGCCGCCTGGCGCTTGGCGGGCTTGCCGGAGCGGCCCTCATCCTCGGCACCGGCGCCTTGCTGCTCGCCCTCGTTTTTGAGCGCGCGCTCGAACGGCGATTCGATCAGGACTTGTCGATCGTTGTCGACAACCTCATTGCCTCAATCGCGCGGATGCCAGACCCCCTCGCCACCGAGGCCCTCGACCTGCGCGATGAGAGGTTCGCCCGGGCCTTTTCCGGCTGGTATTGGCAAGTGATCGTATTTGAGGGGGCCGCTGAGCAGCAAACGGCGCTCTCTCCCTCGCTCTTTGGCGAGAGCCTGATTGGGCAAGCCGATGGCCCGCCTCCCCGGGGATGGGTTTATGCCAAAAGCGAGGGGCCGGGCGGCCGCCCCTTGGCGGCCGCCAGGGCGTCACGGTCGCGGAGGCGCAACTTGCGCTCGACCTCGCGCTTGACCGCCGGGTCCGTCATGTTGGAAGGATCGAACTCATCATCGGCTCTCGTGCGCTGCCAATGAAGCAGCATCCACGAGGCTGCGGCGGCGGCGAGCGTGGTCAACGCTGCACCGAATGCCAGCAAAGGAGGCTCCATCGTCGCCCGAATGATTGATCATCGATGATG
>JBCDJA010000356.1:0-3217 GCA_038748465.1 Pseudomonadota bacterium | reverse complement strand
GGGCGGCCCTGCTCGGCCCCGTCGCGCATGCTGCGAAACTTCAATATCTCAAACGGTTTTCCGTGCTGGCCGATCCGCACCTGACGATACAGCACTGGCCCGGGGCTGCTCAGCTTGACAAGCAAAGCGACAACAAGAGTGATTGGTAAGGTGAGCAATAAGATCAGAGAGCTGACGACAACATCGAAGGCTCGTTTGACAAAGCGATGAGAGAAGTCTTGTGAAAACCCGTCGGCCAGGGCCATCCAGGTGGGGCGCACGGCTTTAAGGTCGACCCGGCCGGTCTCGCGCTCCAGGAAGGTGAGATAGTCAGTTACGGCTATCCCGCGGATCCGACATGCGAGCAAGTCCCACGCGGGAAATCCCCGCCGATCGGCTGCCGCAACCACAATCTCGTCGACCTGCAGGGCCTTGGCGCGCGCCAAGAGCGGCGAGACGTCGTTTGGAAAGCTTGCAGGTGGGGGTGAGCCAGGGGCCGAGGAGGCGGCAAAGGCCGATGCGCTGCGCCCCACCTGTTCGACGAGGACGAGATTACGGTTCCCGCGACCGGCAAAAAAGCCCCGCAACCGATTGGCTTGGTCATCATCGCCTACAATCAGGACACGCCGCTTAAACAGATCAAGCCCTGTGGCCAGCATAAAGCCATGACGTAGCGTAAAGACGAGCCCCACCTGCATGACGACAGCAACCGTGGCGGCAGCGAAGTACCAGCGCGGATAGCTGACATTGGTCACGCCATAAATCTGCATGGCGACGAACATCGCCAAAACGGTCAAAACCGCAGCGAGCGATCCGCGTGCAAAAAACTGCCGCCGGTCCACGAAAATGTCGCGGTTATAAAGGCCCAACGCCGCAAAACAGAGAAACCAAATCGTCGTCAACAGGACGCTGGCGCCGAAATCGGGGATGCCAGGGCCGTCGGATAAAAACAAAATATGCGGTTGAGTTTTGTAGAGCGCGTGAATAAGCGCAAAGAAAAACATCGATTCCAGCAGCGCAAGCAGCGAAACCGAGAGCGGAAGATAATGTTTAAATACTCGAAACATGTCAGCCCCACCTCCCCGGGTGGTCACCCCAACAACTCAACTGCGCGTCACTAAATCTTCAATTCTCTAAAAATTTATTAAATTCCAATATGTTAACTAAAGGGTGGTAAACTCGAGCCCACACTTCAGGAGGCTTTGAACGCGATCGTGCCTTAAGCCCTTGGTACCGACCGAGCTAAGACCAGACATCACCCTGCACCCATTACCCCCTGTTTATCGGAAAATTGGGTCAGAAGAAGGCGACACCAGAGCGCGGCAGCCCCTGCCTCGCAACTCGAAACCGACCCCGCAGCTTCCTTACGGCCTCGGCCCCATGCGCATCCTCACCGTTTCAACACTCTATCCAAATGCGGCGCAACCAACCCACGGCGTGTTTGTCGAAAATCGTCTGCGCCATCTCATCGCGCGCCATGGGATTGGGGCGAGCGTCGTTGCGCCTGTGCCGTATTTCCCGTTCAAGCACCCCCTGTTCAAGAGCTATGCCGACTTCGCGCGCGCGCCCAAAAGCGAGCACCGTAAAGGCCTTCAGGTCCAACACCCCCGCTATTTTGTGATTCCGAAACTGGGTGCCGGTCTTACCCCCCACACGCTCTATCGCGCGATGCTTCAAGGAGCCGAGGCAGCCCGCGCACAAGGCGGCGATTTCGACCTTATCGATGCCCATTATTTCTATCCGGACGGTGTTGCCGCTGCCCGGCTTGCCAAGACCCTCAACAAACCGCTTCTCATCACAGCCCGTGGGACGGACATTAATCTGATCCCGCAAGACCCGCAGGCTCGGCAACAGATTTTGGGCGCTGCCGCGACCGCCCAGTCGGTTGTGGCCGTTTGCGAAGCCCTCCGCCAAGAGATGATCAGCCTTGGGATCGAGGAGGCAAAACTTCACACGCTCAGAAACGGCGTCGATCTTGAGCATTTTTCCCTCGGTGATCGGGGCAAGCTGCGCACGCAGCTGGGCCTAACACGCCCCACCCTCGCCTCGGTCGGGCACCTGATCGACCGGAAAGGCCATCACCTTGTTATTGAGGCCCTGGCGCATTTGCCCGAGCTCGATCTGCTGATCGTCGGCGAGGGGCCGCGACGGGGGGCCTTGCAAGCGCAAGCGGCCGCGCGCGGCGTCGGAGATCGGGTCCGGTTTCTTGGGCGCATTCCCCATCGCGACCTTGGGGCGGTTTATGGCGCTGTGGACTGTTTGGTGCTCGCGTCCGATCGGGAGGGGTGGGCCAATGTCCTCCTTGAGGCCATGGCCTGCGGCACGCCGGTGGCCGCGACCGACATTTGGGGAACCCGAGAGGTGGTGGCCGCGCCCGAGGCCGGGCAGCTCATCCCAACCCGCGAGCCGCAAGCGATCGCGCATACCGTGACCGCGCTTTTGGCTGCACCGCCCGACCGGCACAAGACGCGGCTCTTTGCCGAGCGATACTCCTGGGATGAAACGAGCGACGGCCTCAACGATCTCATGCAGGCGGCCTTGTCGAGCGCGAAAAAGACCTAATTAATACTTGGTTAACGAGCGCACGAGGCATTGCCTAGGCCGTTTTGCTTGCCTAGGCTTGTCCGCAAGGGATGGCATGAGGGCATGTTGCGCGTTTTTGTTTGTCAGGCGTCGATCTTATTCGAGCCGATCGATTATGAAGCATACGAGTTCCGAGGGTATGGGGCGTCAGATGACGCGCTCTCGGTTGGCTTGTCTCTCATCCTCGTCACAGGACTGTCGGCTGTTTCCTGGTGGGCCGGCATCCTCAGCCTCAGCGCCCTTCTCTAGGCGCCATCCCGCGCCGCTACGCGCTGGAGCCGTTCTGGTGGGGCCCGCGCAAAAAAGCATCCAACATCAAGAGAAGCCATAGGGGGCGGGCTTGGTCCTGCTGACCGGCAAGGTGCGCGCGCACCAGCTGGGCGACCTTTCCCCCGTCGATGAGGCCCGATTGCAGCAACGCTCCCCCCGGATCGGCCAGGGCCTGGGCCCGCTCGGCCAGGGGACCGCGAAACCAGGTCGCCAGTGGCATCGAAAAGCCCTGCTTGCGCCGATAAAGCACCTCGCGCGGCAACCGATTTTCTTGGGACCGTTTCAGCAGCGCCTTGCCTTGGGCGCCATCGATCTTTGCGTCGGGCGGCAGGGCAAAACACCACGCCAGAAGGTCCGTATCGAGAAGGGGCGCGCGCACCTCCAG
>JBCDJA010000355.1:0-3260 GCA_038748465.1 Pseudomonadota bacterium | reverse complement strand
GCCTTTGTCGCCGCCAACTGGCCCCATCTTCCCGCCTCACCCAAGCTCGCGCTCCTTGCAGCCGCCCTCTGGGGCGGACTGGCGTTTGCCTATGGTGCCGGCCAACAGGATCGGCCTGCCGCAGCGGACGCCGCGCTGACGGCCGTCTCGCTCTTCTTCGGGGCCGCCATCATGTTGGTCGGACAGATGTTCCAGATGCCGGCAGACCGGTCGGGACTGCTCTTGGTCTGGAGCCTCGGGGCGCTGCTAGTGGCCGTTGTGGGCCCGTCGCGCGGCGCGATGGCGGTCGGATTTGTCATGGCGGCGCTGTGGTCGGGCGAGGCGATGGTGTCTGACCAAGACCCACACTTAGCGTATCTGCCGGTCTGGGCCGCCCTGGCCGTTTGCGCGGTCTTCCTCCATTCGAGGATTGGGCTTCATCTCGCGGCCCTCTCGCTGGTTGGATGGTCGGGCCTTTATCTCGTCGCCCTCGGAACGAGCTATGGCCTCGCCCCGGCTCCGCTGCTCACGCTTTTTGGCCTTGTCTGGTTCGGACTTGCCCTGCTCGGGAGAAGCCTGGCGGCGCACCTGCCAGAGCGTGACGGCGAGAGCTTCAGTTTACAGATTTTGTCGATCATCGCGGCCTATGCCCCCTTCCCGCTGCTCGCCACGCTTTACAGCCTTCAATTCATCGATGAACCGGAGGACGAGGGCCGCCTTCCCCTTATTGGCATTGCGGCCGCCTTGGCCCTTGTTGCCGGTGTGATTGCCAATGCCTGGCGCGTTGGGCGTTTTGCCCCTCACGTGGCGGCCGGGCTGGCCCTTTTCGCCCTCTGTCTCGCCGGCGTTGCCACCGGCGGCATGGTGCTGTCCCAGGGGCTTTGGGAGGCGGCCTTATTTGGCTTCTCCCTCCTCTTCATCGCCTTTGGCTGGCAAGAGAAAGACCGGCTTTTGATCAATTTGGGATTTGTATTTTTCGGGCTCGAGGTCTTTACGATTTACATCTCGCGCGTCAGCAGCCTGATGTCCGGAGCAGGCCTTTTTGCAGTCAGCGGAGTGGTTCTTGTGCTGCTTGGGCTCGGCGTTGACCGCGCCCGGCGCCGGTTTGTTCCAACCCAAGGCCCAGCCTAATGACAGAGTCTGCCCAATGACAGAGTCTGCCCGATGACAGAGTCTGCCCGATGAAAGCGCCCGCCATCCTGCGATCGCGAGCCCTGCGCCTCGGGCTGATTGGCCTTGTACTGACGCTTGTTCCTGCCTGGCTCGTCGTCGACCACCGAGCCATCGCGGCACGCGGAACACCGGTCGATTTCGTGGTAGAACCTGTGGACCCCAGAAACCTCTTCCGGGGCGATTACGTTATCCTCAGCTACCCATTCAGCCGCATCGATTGGCCGCTTGAGGGCACCGATCAAACCGGCAGCTTAAAAGCCGGAGACGAGGTATTTGTGTCTCTCGTCCGCGATCAGGCTGCACCGCTGCCAACTTGGACGGTTCGGAACGTCAGCGCGTCCTATCCCCAAATGGTGCCAGCTGAAGGCATCGTCCTTGGTGGGACAATCCGCAATACGGTTCTCCTCACGCGGCCACCGACAAGCCCGCCAGGGGCGGTCCCCTCGCCGGGGGCGGCCCCACCGCCGGGGGCGGCCCTTCCGCCGGAGGCGGTGCCCCGCCAGGAGCGCACCCAGCTGGCCATCGACTATGGAATTGAGAGTTTCTTCGTGCCCGAGGGCGAAGGCTTAGCGCTTGAAAAGATCCGCGACAGCCGAGACGGGGAACGCCTTGTCGCCCATGTCGCGGTCGATGCGCGGGGCCGGTCTCTCATCACCGGCGTATCGGTTGTACAAACGCCGCTTGCCGGAAACTGATTATTTCACCCGCTGCAGATAAGGCCGCTCCGATCCCCCACCGTTCGGACCGCTCGATCCGTTAAGGCCTTGACCGCCCCCACCCGAGGAGGAGGCGTGCTCGCCCCGACGCGGATCGAACAGCGGAAACAACATAAGGCCTGCCAGGTAGCCGCCCATATGAGCATCCCAGGCAACACCGGCGCTTTCCGGCCCAATCCCGCCCGTGCCCATAAACACCGCCAGCGCATAATTGATCACCAGATACACGGCCGTCACAACCACCACCCGGCGATCGAAGAGGGGCAACCGAGGCAGGTGGATACGGCTTCCCATCGCGTACTGACCGATCGGCACCGCGAGAATGAAGCGCACCGCGGCCCCGAAAAGCCCCGAGACGGCGCCCGAGGCGCCCACCATCGGGATCTCACTGCCCCAGCGAAAGGCAAGATGCAGGCCCGCCCCTGCCGCCGCGGCAACAACCGCCAAAGCCAAAAAGCGCGCCGCGCCAATGCGCTTGGCAACCGGCGTTCCGAAAGCGAGCAGCCAAATACAATTGAACCCGACATGCATAAAGTCTGCATGCAGAAGGGTGTGCGTTACAAAGGGCAGCCATCCCTGGAGGAAGTATCCAAGGGCCGTGATATTGCCCTCCAGCACGTAGCCAAAGAGTTCCGGCCATTGCGCATAGCGCTGCGGCACAAAGGCGAAATAGGTCAGCACATTGAATTGTATCGCCGCCGGAGCGAGGCTGACCACAAGGTGTGCAGCCAAAAGAACAAGCACGCACACCACAATGATCCGGGGCGCGTTAAAAACCGGTGGCGGTCGATCGCCTCCCGTCTCATACCGAGAATGGGGAACACTCATGCGGCGGCGGCCCCGAGCGTCCCCGTGAGCGCGGCTTTCACAAGCGGCAAACGATCATTGCCAAAAAACATCGCGTCCCCAACGAAAAATGTTGGCGAGCCAAACCCGCCCCGCTCGATCAATTCTTCGGTGTTGGCCTTTAACTGCGCTTTGACGTCCGGCGCCTTCATGCGGTCAAGCAGCCAGTCCGGATCAAGGCCAACCTGCTGGCCCAGACGCGCAATAACCTCATGCTGAGAGATGTCCTCAAGATCGGACCAATAGGCCTTGAACAAGGCGAGGGACAGAGCCTCGAGTTTACCCTTCTCCGCGGCTGCAATGACGGCCCGCATCGGATCGACCGCGCGAACCGGAAAGATGGGCGGCGGCATGACGATGGTCACCCCACAATGGGCCGCCCATAATTGCAGATCCTTGAAATAATAATCAGCCTTCCGCGGATTAGGATTGTCGCGGGCCTCATAAACGTCTTGGTTCACCGCATTAAACACACGCCCACCAAATGGGGCTTGTAGGTCACCGTCACCGCCGCGCCGGCCGCCTTGAGCCGTTGCAGCATAGGCG
>JBCDJA010000354.1:0-3263 GCA_038748465.1 Pseudomonadota bacterium | reverse complement strand
CACTCTTGTTGTCGCTTTGCTTGTCAAGCTGAGCAGCCCCGGGCCAGTGCTGTATCGTCAGGTGCGGATCGGCCAGCACGGAAAACCGTTTGAGATATTGAAGTTTCGCAGCATGCGCGACGGGGCCGAGCAGGGCCGCCCAACCTGGGCGACGTCCGACGATGACCGCGTCACGCCGATTGGCAAATTCATCCGCAAATGCCGTGTCGATGAGATCCCCCAAGTTGTGAATGTGCTGAAAGGCGAGATGAGTTTTGTGGGCCCGCGCCCGGAGCGTCCCTTCTTCGTTGAGCAGCTGGCAGACGAAATCCCGCTTTACGGGATCCGCCACAACGTAAAGCCTGGGATCACCGGCTGGGCGCAGATCAACTACCCTTATGGTGCGTCCGTCGACGATGCCCGCGAGAAGCTGGCCTATGATCTCTACTACGTCAAAAATGCGAGCATCTTCCTCGATTTCATTATCCTGCTGCAGACGGTTCGGGTCGTCCTGATGCTGATTGGCTCGCGCTAATTGGGCCCGGTGCGGCGGAACGTGACCTAAAATGGGTCAAATCACCGGTGTTGTTAGGGGTTCGTCAACCTGAGAGCCGTTAGGGGTTTCCAAACGGAGATTAACCTTAACGCGGAGTGTCGGCCATGCGGACATCCCCCCAACGGGCGGCCTTGCAACCGCGCCCCAATGAGGCCTCAGAGGCGAAAAAGCGCAAGCTTGGCGCTTCAGTTCTTGCGGGCATGCTCATGGCCGCTTGCCTGAGCGGCCCTGATGCCCTGGCCGCGGTGAATGAAAAATCGGCCCGTTTTCATGACGAGGCGATGGACCTCTTGGGCAAGGGCGAGGTCAATGCCGCTGTCATCCGGCTTAAGAACGCGGTGCGGGAAGACCCTGACAATCTGCAAGCGCGGGTCGATTTGGCCCGCCTTTTTCTTATTCGCCGGGAAGGCGAGGCCGCAGAAACTGAAATTCGCATGGCCATTAAACGCGGCGGGGATGTCAGCACGCTGCAGATCGTCTTGGCCGAGGCGCTGCTTCTCCAAGGTCGCCACCAAAGGGTGATCCGCGATATCGTGACCGATCTTCCGGAGGGGGCTGCAAAGGCCAACGCCCATGCCATGCGGGCTCAGGCAAGGCTTATTGCGGGAGATCTTGAACGCGCCGGAACGGAGGTGGAGGCCTCGCTCGCCGCGGGACCGCAAGAGGCGCTGCCGCTTGTCATCGCGAGCCGGTATTTTCAGCGTAAGGGCGAAATTGAGACGGCGATTGACAAGGTGGAGGAGGCGATTGCCATTGACCCCGCCCACGTCCATGCGCGCTTGCAATATGGCGATGTGCTGCGTCTGTCGGGTGCAACCGATAACGCCATTGAGGTTTATACGAGCCTACTCACCGATCGTCCGTTGAGCGATGAGGCGCGGCTCGGACGGGCGGTGGCCCATCTGTCGAAAAGCGATCTTGATACGGCGATGGCCGATGCCGAGATCGTGCTTGAGCGCGATCCGGAAAGCACCATCGCCAATTATGTGCTGGCGACGCGCCTGTCGCGGCTTGGAGAGGTGGAGGAGGCGAATGAACGCCTGACCGAGGCGCGCGACCTGACCGAATATCCGCCTGCGCTGTTTCTTGACGGGGCGGTCAATCTTGCCCTGAAACGGCCGGAGCAAGCCCGGGTTTCCACCGAACGGTTTTTGTTTGCGGTGCCGGGAAGCGCGGCCGGTAACGCTCTGCTTGCAGCAATCCACCTTGAAAAAGAAGAGGCGGAAGAAGCCCTTAAAATCCTCGAACCGCTTAACAATCGGTATCCTGACGATTTGCGGGTGCGGACCTTGCTTTCCTCAGCCTATGCCGGAATTGGGCGGCTTGACGATGCGGCCGATGTGCTAAGCGGGGTGGTGGCGCAGGACCCTGACAACCTCGATATACGGCTGAAGTCAGCGCAATTGGCCATCGGCGCCGGACGGATTGAGGAAGGGGTTGCCGAGCTTGAATTGCTGGCACGCGGTCAGTCTCAGGAGGAAGCGACGACAATGCTTGTGCTGGCCAACCTCCAGGCGGGGCGCCTTGAGGAGGCTAAATCGGCGGTGGAAACCCTCAAAACGCTGCTGCCGGACAATCCGCTGCCCTATGATTTTGCGTCCACGATTGCCCTTGCCCGCGGGGACGAAGCAGCAGCGCGGCGCGAACTCAGCCGCGCGCTTGACGTGGATCCTGGCTTTCATACGGCCCGCCTTAATTTGGCGCGGCTCGACATCCAGGCCGGCGATGGACAAGCGGCCAGACGGCAATACCAAACCATACTTCGCCAGGACCCAAAAAACGCCAAAGCCCTGGTGGCGCTCGCCAGGCTTGCCGATAGCCAGAACGATCCCGTCGAGGCGCTCGATTATCTTCAGTCTGCGGTAAATGCGCAGCCCGGCGATGTCCAAATTCGCACGGTACAGGCACGGTATTTTTTGCGCCAGGGACGGATCAAAGACGCGCTTGGGGCAGCTCGCAAACTTACGACCGATTTTCCGCGCGATGTCCTAGCCCTGCAGGTGCGCGCCGAGGCCGAAAGGGCGGCGGGCCTTACCGAGAGCACGCTCGCGACCTACCGGGCGATCCTCCAAGTCGATCCGGATCTTGCCTGGGCGCACTATGCTTTGGGACAGCAATTGCTTGCCGAGGGCGCGGCCCGCGATGCGGCACGTGCCTTCGATGCGGCGTCCGATAAGGCGCCCGACAGCCTCATCCCCGTTCGTGCCCGGCTTGATGCCGAGGTTGCCGCGGAAGGGCTGGAGGCTGCCGCTGGGATCGCCGGCGTTAAACTGAGCCGTTTTGGCGATCCTGATATCGTCGTCATCGAAACATCGCGCCTTTATGCCCGCCACGGCAAGCCCGAGCTTGCAGCCGAGGCGCTTCAGGCAGCGCTTGCAAAACGCCCGGCCTCACGAAATCTTATGCTTGCCACCGCCGATACCCTGCGCGGCCAGGGGGCCTTTGAGGAGGCGTTGGGCCTTTTGACCCAATGGCTTGAGACGACCCCTGACGATCAGGATGTGGCGCTGTTGCGATTTTCGACCGCCCTGGTGGCAAGCCGCTTGGCGGAGGCTGCCAAATTCGGCGAGGCGTTGGTTGCCCAGCGGCCAAGCGATCCGGCCTTGAGGAACAATCTCGCCTGGACCTACGACCAGCTGGGGTTTGAGGAAAAAGCGCTCGAAGAAGCGCGCCGGGCCTATGCGCTCGACCCGGCAGCGCCGGTGATTGCCGACACGCTGGGGTGGAT
>JBCDJA010000353.1:0-3265 GCA_038748465.1 Pseudomonadota bacterium | reverse complement strand
TGTCGATGACACCGAGCTTGTAGAGGTCCTGGGCGGTGACCTTCATAGCCGTCGCCGCGTCTTGGGCTTTGGCCGGGTCGTGCCACAGGATCGACGCACCGCCCTCGGGCGAGATAACGGAATAGATGCTGTGCTCAAGCATCATCACTTTATTGGCCGACGCCAAAGCAACGGCGCCGCCGGACCCGCCCTCGCCGATAATCACCGAGATGAGGGGAACGCCAAGGGTTAAGCACCGCTCGGTCGACCGGGCAATGGCCTCGGCTTGGCCGCGTTCCTCAGCGCCGATGCCGGGATAGGCACCTGCGGTGTCGACAAGGCTCAGCACCGGCAGATGGAACCGCTCGGCCAAATCCATCAGGCGTACCGCCTTGCGGTAGCCCTCCGGCCGGGCCATGCCGAAATTATGTTTAACGCGACTTTCCGTGTCCGAGCCTTTTTCGTGCCCAAGCACGACAACCGACCGGCCCTCAAAGCGCCCCAGCCCCCCCTGGATCGCGTGGTCCTCAGCAAACGACCGATCGCCCGCAAGGGGCGTGAAATCCTCAATGAGGGCTTCAATATAATCGGAAAAATGCGGGCGGCCCGGATGGCGGGCCACTTGCGTCTTTTGCCAGGGGGAGAGCTTGGCGTAGGTGTCGCCGAGCAAATCGGCCACCTTTGTTTCCAGGCGCACCACCTCCTCGGAGATGTCGACCGTGCTGTCCTCGCTGCCAAGCTGGCGCAGCTCTTCAATCTTGCCCTCGAGTTCGGCGATCGGCTTCTCGAAATCAAGATAGGTGCGGAAGGCCTGCGCAGAGGGTTGTGGTCCTGGCGCTTTCATAGGCAGTGAATATCACTTTAGGGCACGCGCCGCAACGCGATGCTGCAACCGCGAAGGCGTTGCGGATTTGGCGCCAAACGGGGACGATTGAGGCGCTGCCAGGCGGTAACCGAGCGTCAGCCAGCCACGCCGTCGCGGGCCGCAATTTGCTCCATCTTCTTAACGATCACGCTGGCTTGCCGGATCGATGCCGCGTCGATGAGCATGCCTTTATAGGTCGCAGCGCCAAGGCCTTGGGCTTGCGCCTCTTCCATTGCGGAAAGAATTTCCTTTGCCCGCGTCACCTCAGCTTCCGGCGGTGTGTAGATGGCATTGCACAGGGCCACCTGCTTGGGATGGATGGCCCATTTGCCCTCGCACCCTAAGATCGCCGTACGGACCGCTTGATTGTTAAACCCATCCGGATCGGAATAATCGCCAAACGGACCATCGATGGGCACAATGCCGTGGGCGCGCGCGGCCGCCACCATGCGCATCAAGGGATAATGCCAAAGGTCGGCCCAATGGCTCTCCCGCCGCCCCTCATCATCCGGGTCGGTCAGCACAACAAAATCCGGGTTGTTGCCGCCAATATTTGTGGTGCGCATATTCATCGACGCGGCGAAATCGGCAGCGCCGAAATGCATGGTCTCAATGCGTTTTGACGAGGCGCAAATCGAATTGACGTTTTCAAGGCCCATGGCGCTTTCAAGCAACACCTCAATCGCGATCTTCCGCTTACGCCCGATGGCGGTTTCCACCTGGGTGATCAGCATATCGATGGCATAAATATCGCTACCGACGCCAACCTTCGGCACCATTAAGGCGTCAAGGCGCTCGCCCCCTTGCTCGACCACATCAATGACGTCGCGGTAACAATAATGGGTGTCTAGGCCATTGATCCGGATCGTGACGAGTTTGTCGCCGAAATCGACCTCGTTAAGGCCCTCGATGATGTTTTTGCGCGCTTGGACCTTGTCGCTTGGCGCGACCGCGTCCTCAAGGTCCATGCAGATGACGTCGGCCGGCCCTTTGGCGGCCTTTTCAAACAATTCCGGCCGGGAGCCTGGAACGAACAATTTTGACCGGTAAAGGCGATCGGCACGACGCTCGACGGGCGTAAAACTCATGGCTCAATCCGTTTCGAATCCTGGAAAATGATGCGCTGCAACCTAGCCAGCACACTGCATCAGGTCAAACAGACGCCAGAGGCCTGAAAACAGGGTTAATGCTCTGAATTTTACTCGCCGCGCCCACGCCGTGCCTTCCTTTCAAACACGGGTGGATGGGCTGCCCCGCACGCCGCGGCAAACCAGGAACAAGCGCGCCACAGACGCGTGCCCGAGAAACGAGCGCGATAGCAGCCGCGCGCGCAGGCGTTAGCCGCCGGCCCCTTGCAGGTCCCGCTCAAGGCGCTTGGCCTCCGCTAGAGCGCTTAAGGGATGGCTGGTCGTCACCACATCGCGCAGACGCTCGGCAAGGACATGGGTGTAGATTTGCGTGGTGGAAATGTCGGCGTGGCCGAGCATCTGCTGCACGGCGCGCAAATCCGCCCCCCTTGCTAAAAGGTGGCTCGCAAAGGCGTGGCGCAGGCTGTGCGGAGACACCTTAGAGGTGTCGAGCCCCGCAGCGCTTGCCAGCTCCTTGAGGATTTGACCGAAGCGTTGACGGGTGAGATGGCCCTCGCGTCCTCGGGAGGGGAAAAGATAAACCGTCTCTTCGGACGGAGCTTTCGATTTCGGCAAAAATGTCTCACGAACGCCGAGATAGTCCGACAACGCCGTGAGTGCGGTTTCGCCAATGGGCACCATGCGCTCCCGGTTGCCTTTGCCGCGAATGATCAGCACCGGGTCTTCGGCCCGGGACGCGGACTCAGCGGCCGACAACGGAAGGCTCACCAATTCGCTTACCCGCAAGCCGGTTGCATAGAGGATCTCAATCAGCGCCCTGAGCCTCAGGCTTTCAGGATCGCCGGTCACCCTTGCCCGGTCGCCGGCGGCCTGCAGGAGTTTGTCCACCTCCTCTTCGCTCAGCACTTTGGGCAAAGGACGCATCCGCTTTGGGCTGTCAATAATTGAACACGGATTGTCCGCCCGCACCCCCTCAGCGTACAGAAACTTGTGGTATTGGCGCAAAGCAGAGAGCCGGCGCGCGGCCGTGGACGCGGTCAAGCCGGCTTCTTGGATGCGTTCAAGATAGCTTTTGACGGCCTCGGCGTCGGCACTGGCGGCATCAAGCCCCAATTTGGCTGCATACACCGCAAAATCGACGAGGTCACGCTCGTAGGATTGCAGGGTGTTTTCTGCCGCCCCCCGTTCCGCGCTGAGCATCTCAAGGAAGGCCTCAACATGGTTCAGCCCGCGGACGTTTTCGTGTTTGATATTCCGTAAAGCCATAGCGGCATTACGATTCGTGTCGGTTAATAAATGGTTAACAAGGGGCGGCTAATGGCCTGCACCCTAG
>JBCDJA010000352.1:0-3272 GCA_038748465.1 Pseudomonadota bacterium | reverse complement strand
TGTCCCGTCCATGCGCTTTCAGATAGGCCACAAGCTCGGGCGGATAGCGTTTGGCCACGTAAGCGGATGTATCGATATATACATGCTCGTGTTTGGTCGCGACGGCAATGGCTTCCTCCGTCCAGGGATAGCCAATATGTCCGCCCACGATCACCAGGTCTGGGAAGTCGAGCGCGACCTGATCCAGATAGATCGGACGCCCGACCTCAGATGGCATCAGCGGGCCCGTATGACCAATCTGCGTACAGAAGGGCACCCCAAGATCGCAGCAGGCCGCATAGACCGGATAAAATAGCCGGTCCGTCGGCGGGCGTTCTGCCAGCCAGGGCAAGACGCGGATTGCCTTAAACCCCAGATCCTCCACGCAGCGCCGGATCTCGCGCACCGCCTCCATGGGTTTGGCGATATTGACGGAGCCCACCCCATGGAGCCGGTCGGGCGCCTCGGCCACAAAGGCGGCGACCTCGTCATTGGTGATCAAATCGAAGGCGGGGGCCTGCCAAGCGCAAATGAGGGCCTTATCGACGTTCGCTGCGTCCATTGACGCGAGGGTGGCAGACACCGGCACCGCTTCGGTGGGCGCCTCGGTTTTGGTCCAACGGCGCAGGGGCTCAAACAGCGCCGATTGGCTGTGGCGCAAGGTTGGGTGCTGCGCCCAAGCGTCGATCACCATCACGCCAGCCCCTAAAGGATCGGCGGTATGTGTTCTTGCGCCTCCTGAGCCCGTTTAAAGGCTGGACGATCTGTGCACCGCTCGTACCAGGCAAGAGTCGAGGCGGGAAATTTATCTTTCATGCCCAACATCATCGCAAAATAGATCGCATAGATGACTACAAGGTCAGCCATCGTAAAGCGATCGGCACAAAGATAATCGCTTTTCTCGAGGGCTGTGGCAATCGACGCCGCGCGTGCCAGAAACCAAACCGTATAATCTTCGGCCGCCTGGGGCAGCTGTCGCTCCTTTGGTTCCAAGGCCACATAGCGCAGGACGATTGCAAGCGGGAAGGTAAGCGTCGCATCGGAGCGATGCAGCCAGGTGAGATAGGCCGGATAGGCGTCTTCCTCCGGCGTCACGGCAAGCGGTGTGGGGCCAAATCGCTGCGCCAAATACTCGCAGGTCGCTGCCGATTCGGTCATGTGCACATGCTTGCCATCCGTCAGCAGAGGCACGGTCCCAAGCGGGTTAACCTCCAGATAGCTCTTGTGTTCATAGCGTGGGGGAAAGGGCATGCCCTCCAGCGTGTACGGCACCTCCAACTCCTCAAGCGCCCAAAGGGTGCGTAAAGAGCGAGCATCGCGGCAATGATAAAGAGTGAAGGTCATGATCTGCTTTCTGATTGTGTCGAGAAAACGGGCGGTGGGTCAGGGGAGGACAGGGCCACCCCGATGGTTGGCATAGATGGCGTCCCGCCAGGCAAGGACGGGCGCAAAGCGCGGCTCCCGCGCCGCAGGCACATCGAAAAAGGGCCGAAGAAACGCAAATTGCTCGGAGAATCTAAACACCTCCTCCGAGGGCGGATTAGCCGCCGTGAGAAGCGCGGCCGCCGTCAGGTCCGCGCGGGTAAAACGGTCTCCCACCAAATAGTCCCGCCCCCTTAGATGCGCCAATAGGCTTTCAAGGATGCGCGTACATGTTGCGCTAGCCCGTCTGCCTGCATAGTCCGTACACCCATATTTGGTTTCCAGAAATGTGCCCACACCGGCAAGCTGCTCGTTGCCCGAGGCAATGAGATTGCGGGTGAGGATATCGCGGCCCGCCGGGCCGAAGACCCGCGCCATCACCTCTTCCCACAACACCACCTGCCCATGCTCAACAGGATCTTCGGGCATCAGGGCGGGCTCGCCATGGGACGCTTCAAGCCAATCGAGGATTGCGGTCGAATCGGCAATGGGCCCGTAATAGGTCACAAGGACCGGCACACTCGTTTGGCCGGTCATCGCCTTAAGGTCAGCCTCACCGGTCATCGGGTCGTAGGGGCGGCGCGCATAAGCGAGGCCTTTCAATTCAAAAGCCCAGCGCACCCGTTCTGACCAGGGAGAGTGGTGGATTTCGATCAGCTCGTATTGGCTCATGTCTGCTGTTTCCTTCTACCCCGGCCGTGTTGAACAACGCGGCACACGCGCTACCCTAAGGGGGCGGTGGCAGAGGCGAGAATGGGCAATCGTACCCAGGCGAGGCAATCGATGCTGAAGCACTTATTTGCCAGTTTAAAACAGGAGATCGACGCCATGATGGGCGGTGACGCGCGCGACCTTATCCCCAGCGACTTTCCAAATCCGGATGAGGAGAAACCGGGCGATGAAACCGGCGCCCGGGCGGTGCTCGCCGGTGGCTGCTTCTGGTGCACCGAGGCGGTGTTTAAAGAGCTGCGCGGCGTGTCGCAGGTTCGCTCGGGCTATGTGGGAGGGGCGGCCGAAACGGCCAATTACAAGGCGGTTTGCTCGGGCACGACCGGCCACGCGGAGGCGATTGACGTGGCGTTCGACCCCGATGAGATCTCGTTCGGCCAGTTGTTGCGGGTGTTTTTCGCCGTTGCGCATGATCCCACCCAGCTCAACCGCCAAGGCAATGATCGCGGTACCCAATATCGCTCGGCGATTTTCTATGCCAACGAGGCGCAAAAAGCTGTGGCGCAGGCGTACATCGAGCAGCTTGAGGCGGCGGGCGCGTTCTCGGCCCCCATCGTCACGACGCTCGAACCGCTGGGTGAGTTCTATGAAGCGGAGGCCTATCACCAGGATTACGCGGCGCACAATCCAAGTCAGCCCTACATTGCGGGGATTTCTGCCCCCAAGGTCCGCAAACTCCGCGAGCATTTTCCCGACAAGCTGAAAGGAAGCGAAGAGGGCAGGTAACGCCTGCACAACCCGCGGCGCACTCAACCAATCGGTCTTTATTGTCCTTATACCAACGGGGCCAAAGGGTGAGCCTGGGCCATTCGGGCTTGACTCTCCACCCGCGCTCGTGCGCCTCAAAAGGCTCAGTATAAGTGTCAGGCGTGTGCTGTCCCAACATCGGCGTTGGTGATAACGTACGTTTTTCGGTTGCTCACGGTGAGTCGGAGACCTGGCCGCGTGGGTGGCCGGGAAAGGGTGTTTGTTGTGGCTTCTTCGCGTGCCCTAAGCGCAAGACGCTTGTTCCTTGGGATATGTCGCAGGCCCCGCGCGATCCTGGCCATTGGCCTCCTCTTCGTTCTCCTCGCGATTTCCCAAATTTTCTCGCTCCAAAAAGACACATCGGTCGACGCTTTCATTGCGCCTGGCGATCCGAC
>JBCDJA010000351.1:0-3279 GCA_038748465.1 Pseudomonadota bacterium | reverse complement strand
TCTTTGCGTTCCTCGTCAATTTGCTCTTCAAGCCGATGGTCCGTCTCGGTATCGACGGCCTCGGGGCTGGTGCGCTGGCGGGGCACATCATCGCGAAGGCGCCCTTCGCGTGGGGCCTTTGGGCCGGGCAGGGGCGCGGCCTGTGCTACCGCCTCGCGCAGGCCAAGCGCATCATCGTCAAAACGCAGGCGGTAAATCGGTTCTGGGAGCGCAAAGCCCGTTGCCTCAAGATGATTTTTCGTGGCCGCCAAGGCCGCAGACCGGGCCTTGCCAAAATCGGTTGTCCGCTGATCGATCCAGGCGGCGAAAAAAAGCACGATATTGCTGTCGCCCACATCTTCGATGATGCCGAAGGGCGGTGGGTCAGCGCGGACGAAGTCCAGCCCTTTAAGGGTGGCGACGCCGGCCTCAATGGCGGCGAGCGGGTCGTCACTCGCATCGATCCCCAGTTTGAAAGCGAACCGCCGCTCCGGATTGCGTGTGTAATTCAAGATGCTCGCCTTGAAGACGTCCGCATTCGGAAGACGCAGATGATTACCATCCAGCGTGAGCAAGACCGTGGCCCGAGAGGTTAGACGGATCACCAACCCCTCATGCCCGTTGATTACCACATGGTCCTTGGGCCGAAACGGCTGGCGCAAGCTCAACATGATGCTCGCGATGTAATTCTCGATCGTGTCGCGGACGGAAAATCCAATCGCCAGGCCCAAAACCCCCGCCGCACCCAGCACCGCGCCGAGAAGCGTGGTCGCATCAAGAACCCGCAAGGCCGCAATAATGGCCGCGACCAAAAACGCCAGCCGGACCGTTTTCGCTGTCAATTCCGCGATAAAGAGGTTTGGGGTGATCCATCGCCAGAGGGCCGTTGCCCCGGTGATCAGCCAGCCCAACCACGCAATGACGGCAAAGACGACCGCCGCCAGGGCCGCAAGCGGCGCCATGGCAACCATCTCGCGCGCAGCATCGCGCACCATATCGATGGCCGGTGCGATGCGCCGCTCGACGGAATAATCCCGCTCGATTTCATTCTCGACCGTCACGACCCCAGTGACCCGTGCGGCAATTCTGGCGGCCTCCTCGATGGAACGCAGATCGGCGACCGTTCCTTCAAGGCGCACGACCCCGGCTTCGACGGTTACCGTCACCGCACTCAGCGGCTCTCTTTCGGCAAAAATGTCTTGCAGCCGCCGGGCGATCTCCCGGTCTGTGGGTCCGGACTGATCGGCCTCAATCGGCGCCTGGGGCTGTAGGTCCTCATCGCCATCCTGCGCCCAGGTCGGCGTCGCGGTGAGGACAGCAAGGGCGGCCCAAACGCCGATTGCGGCAGCCATCGCCGCGATGGTTCGTCGCAGAGGGGGAGCCGGCGTGCGCCTGAGGGCCCGGTGCGGCGACGCCAGAGCGCAATTGGCGGGAGCGAAGTGGGTGAGCAGAAAGCGCAAGGTCAGCTCCTCGCTGGTGCAAAACGTCGTTGCATTACAAGGACTTTCATGGTGCTATGGGGTGTGTTTAACAAACGAAAGGAGGTGATCCAATGTCGAGTGGAACTCTGAGGCCAGCAAGTCAGTTTGGTGCGGGATCCTTGGCGATGGAGCAGCCTCCGCGTTTTGGATAACGAGCCAGAGCTCATTTGTTCAGGCTGACGTGTCAGCCTCTTCCACGGAAGGTCGCCTCGTGCGGCCTTTTTCCGTTTTGGCCAACCCCACCGCTTAAGGCGCTACGCCGCTGAGGAAACTCCACACTTGGTCGAGCGCCAAAGCGGTAAGCCCACCACCGCCTCGCCGCCCTGCCCCCACGCTCTTAAGGCGTGCCCCACGCTCTTGAGGCGTGCCCCACGCTCCCAAGACCCGGCCCACGGTTGACCGCTTGCACAACACAAGGATGCCTGCGCCGGCGCGGAACAAGGCACTTTCTCCAGCCCGTCGCCACCCAAGGGCTTGGTGACAGCTGTCGCACTTTCGGGCAGGTGCCATGGCGATGTGTAGAACGCCCCTGTAAGACAGGCGGTCTATGAGACGCACAAGGACGGAAAGCCCCCCTCATCAAGAAGGCGATTTGCCATGCTGACGCTCTATGACAGCCCCTTTAGTCCGTTTGCCCGCAAGGTCCGCTTGGCTATGGACCACAAAGGCCTTGAGGCGCGCACCGTCGACGGGCTGTCCAAGCAAGCCCGTGCCGATTTAAAATCAGTCAACGGACGCATCGAGGTTCCAGTTCTGGTCGATGGAAGCCTCACCATTGTCAATTCGGCAGACATTATCGCCTATCTCGATCATCGGTATCCAGACAAGCCGGTGCTGCCGGCCGACCCGGCAGCTCGCGTCCGCGCCCGAGCCTGGGAGCGAGCAGCTGACGCAACGGTGGACCCAATCCTCGTCAACATCTCTTATTGGCTTTGGGCTCACCGGCCCGACACGATGCCCGACGGGCTCCTGGACGCTGCACGCCAAGACCTTGAGACGGTCTATCAGGCGCTGGAAGAGGAGCTGGGGGCGGACGACTTTTTGTGCGGAGCGCTTTCGGTCGCCGATCTGGCGTTATTTCCACACCTGACGGCAACCGATTTTCTGGACGTAGCGATTGACCCGAGCCGGTTCCCCAAAGTGACGGATTGGCTGAAGCGGTTGCGAGACACCGCGATCGGCAAGGCCGATTTAGAGCGGGCGCGCGCCTATCTTTCCGCCCTCGACAGCCATGATGTGGAGCGCACAAAGCTGTTTTGGCGGGGCGACCGAATTGAATGGCTGCTTGCGCGCGGCTTCCATGCTTGGTTCGCCAACGAAATGGAGGAAGACCGGGTCATGTGGCCCGGTCTCGGTTTACCGCCATCCGTAAGCTGACAAGAGGGCCTCTATGAGGTGAGGAAAAGGCTTCGTTCGTCTTCGCGGCGGGAGGCCAGATGCTCGTTTACTTTGCCGCCCGCCTTGTTCCACAACAAGATTGCATCGGCCGCAGCGGCATAATCGCCTTCGTTGAGCCGTTTGACGACGGACGATGACCTCAAATTGCCCGTACCAATGTTATAGCAGAGCGAGACCACAGCACTGAATTCGTTCTCCGTCATTGGCACCGTAACCGCGCTTTCGATGGCCGACTCACACATTTCAAGGTCGGACTTCAAAAGCTCCACGGCCTTTGCCTCGGTAATGGTCATGCCCGGTTTAGCCGTTGCGGCATGGCCATACCCGATCAACCACTGACCCCCATTTTGATAGGCCTTGAGGCGCAGGCCTTCCGATTCGGTAATGATGGCAATGGCGGCCTCGTTTGTCGTGAGTGAGG
>JBCDJA010000350.1:0-3322 GCA_038748465.1 Pseudomonadota bacterium | reverse complement strand
GTATGCAACACTTGTGAGCTCAGTGTTGAGCGAAAGATTGCAGGCCGCTGAGGGCCAAGCGGCCCCTTTGCGCGGGTCGTATAAATCGGCTGCGAGCCGGACGCTGCTTCATGTTTTCCCAAGTTTCGAGATCGGCGGACAGCAAACCCGGTTTGCCACGCTCGCGCGCCACTTTGGATCGCGCTACCGCCACATCGTGCTGTCGCTGTCGGGCCGGTATGAGGCGGAGAGCAAGCTCGATGCGGGGGTGGATTACACACGGCTGCCCGCCATACCGGCGCCGAAGCGGTTTCCCCTGTCCCTCTACCAGCATCGTGCGCTGCTCAATCGTATCAAGCCCGATGCGCTGGTGACCTATAATTGGGGATCGATCGAGTGGGTGATGGCGGGGCGGCTTACGCGTGTGCCGCAGATCCATTTTGAAGACGGGTTCGGGCCGGAGGAAGCGCGCCGCCAGATCGCGCGCCGGGTCTGGACACGCAGACTGGCCTTGCGCGGCAAGGTTCAAACCATTGTGCCGTCTAAGACCCTTATGGGGCTTGCGCGTGATGTGTGGGGTCTGCCTGACGGTGGTCTTCACTTTGTGCCGAATGGGATCGATGTGGAACGGTTTGCCGGCGGCGCCGATGCTGATTATGCCGCGCGGTTGCATATTCCGCTTGACCGACCCTTGATCGGTACCGTGACGGCCTTGCGCCGTGAGAAAAATCTTGACCGGTTGATCGATGCGTTTGCTGCGGTGCGTCCGCTGGTACCGAGCGTGCTGGTCATCGTTGGCGATGGTCCTGAGAAGGCCCGCTTAGAGGCCATGGTCGCAGCGCGAGGCCTTGGCGAGCATGTGATCTTTACCGGCCGGCTCGATCGTCCCGAGCGGTTGATGGGCTTGTTCTCGCTTTATGCCTTGTCGTCAGATACGGAACAGATGCCACTTGGCGTGCTTGAGGCCATGGCGGCCGGTGTGCCGGTCGCGGCGACCGATGTGGGAGATGTCGCCCATATGGTGTGTGAGGACAATCGTCCGTTTCTGGCAAGCTCAGGCTCAGGCTCTGGCTCAGGCGCCGGTGCGGGCGGAAGCACGCTGGCCGAAGCGATGCTCGGGCTGTTGCGCGAGCCGGGTCTTGCCCGCGCGATCGGTTTGCAAAATCAGGCCAAGGCGCGGGCGCGCTATACAGAGGACCGCATGGTTGACACAATCGGCCGTATCCTCGGCTAAAGGACCCTCAATTGTTGGGGGCCGGAGGGGCTGGCGGGGTTGGCAAGGGCCGGCGGGGTTGGGTGAGTGTCATGCGGGCGACATCGATACCAAATGTGAAAATCAAGCCCCTAGCGACTCTCCTCTTCTTTTTGTTGGCCCTCACCGGGCCCGGCATCGCACGGGCCGGCGTTGATGTGACCTTGCAAGCCCGATCGGGCGATGCGGGGTTTGCAACCTTCGGCCAAGTGTTCTTGCCCGGCACCTGGGACGGGGTCGCGCCGTTATCGCTTGCGGGCACTGGCCGCGCGATCCCGGTGCAAGCCGATGTTAAGGCACGCCATGGGGATGGATCGGTGCGCCACGCAATCGTCACGGTACCGATGACGGGCGCAGGCGCGTCCGTGCAAGGCACCTTAAAACCTGGCGGGAGCGGTCCTGGCGGCCCCCCCGTTTCGCTCACCAAAGCGCTTGCCGTCCTATCCGGTAAATCGATCGACATAACCTTCGCGGCCCCACCCTCCGGCAGCGCCCCGCAACGCGTGCCGCTCACAGATTTGTTCTCGCCCGATGCGGCGCCGGCGCCCTGGATCGCAGGTCCCTACGCATCGGAATACTGGGCCGATAAGCCGATAACCGCGGATCTGACCTTAGGTGTTGGTGCACGGATCCATGCTGATGGGCGGCTGCGGCTTGATCTGGTCCTAGAAAACACCGGGACTTACAGGCCGGGCCAGGCGATGGTGCAATACGGCCTTGCGATGATGGATGGGGAGCAACAGCTTGCCGCCTGGAGCGGTATTAATCAGCATCCACACACAATATGGCGCCAGGTGATCTGGCTCGATGATGCTGCGCGCCCGGCCTATCCCGTCCATGTGGTGCACGATGTGGATGTTTGGATGGCGACAGGCGTGACCCCGATCTACAACAAGGCGCTCAACGTTTCAAAGCGGGCAATCGCCCGGGACCGGTCGCGCCTTAAAGGCGTTGCCGATAACCCGCTTAACGGGGGGATCATTGAAAAATACATGCCGAAAGTTGGGGGGCGTGATGACATCGGCCTCCTGCCCGAATGGGCGGCACGGTATGTTCTGTCTCAAGATGAAGCGGCCTTCGATACCTTAATCGAGCAGGGGGAGGCCTCGGGCGCTGTGCCGTGGCACTTCCGGGACGAGGCAACGGGGCGTCAAGTCCGCATCGATAAGCGCCCCTTGCTCTGGATCGATTATCGCGGCACCGGCCCGAAATACGGCAAAGACCAATTGCCGGTGGCCTATGTTCCGGAGAACTTTGGCGGCTGGACGCCGGACAAAGCCCACACCCCCTCGCTAAGCTATCTGCCTTATGTGGTGACCGGCGATCGGTTCTTCCTTGAGCAGATGATCTTTCAGGTCTCTTATCTCACGGCGTCAGTCGCACCCCATGTGCGCCTCAATGATTTCGGCGTCCTTGGGCGGCGGCCCTATTTGCAGGTGCGTGGCAGCGCCTGGATGGCCAGATCGCTCAGCGAAGCAGCGTTCATCGCGCCAGACGATCTCCCCTGGAAGGACTTTGCAGCGACCATTCTCGATGCCAATCTCGAGCGGTTACGGACGAAATATCTCGAGCGTCGTGCCATGGATCAGACGGGTGAACTCCAGGGCTATTTCGATGATCTACAGATGGAACAAGATGGCAATATCCGGCCCTGGATGCACGAGTATTTCGTTCTCTCGCTCGATCTGGCGGCCCGTCGTGGTTTTGAGAAAGCCGCTGATCTTGTGGCGTGGACAGAAAATTTCCATACGGGACGTTTTTTGAGTGCTAACCGGGGATATGACCCGCGTCGCGGCCCAACCTACACCCTGCAAATTATCAAACCTGTGGTGGGGACACCCTATCAGACTTGGTCGGATGTGTTCCGTAAAACGCGGTTCGACCCGATGGAACGATCCATCGACGGTTTGCCGCAAACAGGCTTCGGCTACGCGGCCTCGGCCCTTGCAACCTTATCGGTTTATATGACGAGCCATGACAGCCCGACGGCGGCAGAAGCCTTTGCTTTTCTGCAACCCTTTCTGCTGTCAGAGGGCGCTTACGGGGACCGAAACGAGGTTGGCTATGCAAGCCGACCGGGATTTTCCATCG
>JBCDJA010000349.1:0-3344 GCA_038748465.1 Pseudomonadota bacterium | reverse complement strand
CAAAATCCGAACGCAATGACGCTTATCGCCGAAAGCCATGCGAACCGGCGTCCGTGTGGCGTGGCCGCAAACCTGCCGAGCCGAAGCCAAATAACACCGATTAGGCTCTGAGGATCGGCGCCGCGTGGAGGTCGTTTGCTGCGGGTTCGGCGGGTTTTGGCCCCGGCGCGTGGTTTTTTGCCAGCACGAGATTTCGCGCCTTGGGCGCGCGTTTTTTTGGCAGCATTGGTGCGGGATTTTGCGGCCGTTTTGCTGCCAGCTGCACGGGATTTAGGGGCAGCACGGCGGGTTGAAGTGGCCGGCTTGCGACGGGCCGTCGAGGGTTTTGCGGGCGCCGCCCGCCGGGCCGGATGGCGCTTGGGCTCAAGGCCCCCCTCCCCGTCAGAAAAATCAAGATCGGGCGGATAGAGCCCATGCGGATCGTCCGGGTCGATGTCGTCATCGTCCCAGGGCGCATCTGTGGCTCCGACCGCATAGCGTGAGATCGCCTCGTCCTCCTCCCAAGCGTTATCGGCCCCGGCGTTTTTCGCCCCAGCGCTTTCGGCCAAAGCCTCACCCGCCCACGCGTCGCCTGCCCAAGCCTCGTCGGACCCTTGGTCAAACCGTGGGTGCCTACGCCCGGCTAGGGCCGGCACGTCGCCGTCTCCACCAGCCAGGTGACCAAATCGCCAAAGCCGATGCCAACATGGTCCGCCTGCTCAGGAACAAGCGATGTGGGCGTCATGCCCGGTTGGGTATTGACTTCCAGGATGATCAAATCCTGCCCTGGAGGTGCTTTGGCATCGTACCGAAAATCCGACCGGGTCACGCCGCGGCATCCCAAGGCCGCATGGGCCTCAACCGCCCACTCGCATGCGGACCGATAAACAGTTTCCGGAATATCGGCAGGAAGAATATGGTCCGATCCCCCTGCCTCATATTTCGACTCGTAATCGTAAAAGTCAGATTTGGCAAGGATTTCAGTTACCCCAAGCGCCCGATCACCAAGCACAGACACGGTTAGCTCTCGGCCCGGGACGAAGCGCTCCACCAAGACCTCATCGCCGAGCGACCAATCGGCACCCCCAAGCAGCTCAGGCGGCCGGTTGTCCCCATCACGGACGATAAAGACACCAAAGCTCGATCCCTGATTGATCGGTTTGATGACATAAGGCGGGTCCATCATATGCTTGGCTGCCGCTGCCTCGCGGGGGACGACCAAGCCGGCTGCACAGGGGATACCTGCCGCCTCAAAAATCGTCTTGGCGCGGGCTTTGTCCATGGCTAGGGCCGAGGCAAGCACGCCTGAATGGGTGTAGGCGATGCCCTGGATTTCAAGCAGCCCCTGGATCGTCCCATCCTCCCCGAACGGTCCGTGCAGCGCATTAAAGGCGACATCAGGCAGGATCTGGCTCAGCACCAGCGCAATATCCCGGCCCACATCGATCTCCGTAACCCGATAGCCCTGCGCCCGCAGCGCCTCGGCGCAAGCCTTTCCCGACACAAGGCTGACAGGGCGCTCTGGCGACCAACCGCCTTTGAGAACAGCGACGTGCACCCCGCTTCGTCGAGACAGATCTGACGGGTTTGGCTCGTTCATCGGGCGCTCACCCCTTTCCCATGGCGGGACCCTTTAAGGGCTCCCCCACCCGCTTAATTTCCCAGTCGAGTGACACCCCGGTTGCCTCCGCCACCCGTGACCGGACGGTCTCGCCTAGGGTCTCGATATCGTGGGCGGTCGCATCCCCCCGATTAATTAAAAAATTGCAATGAAGCTCCGAGACCTGAGCACCCCCGATTGTGAGGCCGCGACAGCCCGCCTCGTCAATCAATTGCCAAGCCTTCCGCCCGCCCGTTTGGGACGGATCGGGGTTTTTAAACGTGCTGCCGCCGGTGCGACTGCGGATCGGCTGGGTTGCCTCACGCGATTGGGTTACGGCGGCCATCGCGTCGGCGATAGCAGCCGGGTCGCCGGGCCGACCGCGCAGCGTAACCTCTGTCACAAAGGTGCCGTCGGGTACGGAAGACCGACGGTAGGCAAAGCCCATTTCATCCACCGACAATTCCAAGGGATGGCCTGACGAATCAATGGCACGTGCTGAGACGATAATGTCTTTTGTCTCCTGGCCATAGGCTCCGGCATTCATCCGTACCGCGCCGCCGAGGGTGCCCGGAATGCCGCGTAAGAATTCAAGCCCCGTCAAACTGTGCTTTTGCGCCGCCCGCGCAACAACCGCATCAAGCGCGCCGGCCCCTGCGATCACTTCCTCACCCTGCACCGTAACACTGGCAAAGGCCCGCCCACCCAAACGGATCAGCACGCCGCGAAGGCCGCCATCGCGCACCAGAAGGTTCGACCCGACCCCCATAATTACCACCGGGATGTCTGACGGTTTGCTCACCAGAAACGTGCTCAAATCATCTGGATCGGCGGGCTGAAACACAACGTCAGCCGGCCCCCCGACCCGAAACCAAGTCATCGTCGAGAGGTCGACCTGTTCTGTGTAGGACCCGCGAACCGGTGGCAGCCGATCAAGCATTGAGCGCTCTGCCCCCTGACGGGCGTTCGCTCGCTTGGGCATCAAGGGCGGCCAATTCATCCGGTAAGGCATTGGCCCAGACCGTAATTGACCCGGCGCCCAGGCACACGACAAGATCGCCCGGTTCGGCAATTTGAGAGATCAAAGGCGCAAGGGAGGGGCGGTCTTCAAGTGGCAAAACGTGTCGATGCCAATGGGCCCTGAGCCCGTCGACCAGGGCCAATTGGCTCGCCCCCTCGATCGGTTGCTCTCCCGCCGCGAAAATCTCGGTCACAATCACCGTATCCGCATCGTTAAAGCAGGTACAAAACTCCTCAAACAGATCTTTGAGGCGAGAATAGCGATGGGGCTGAACGACCGAGATTACGCGGCCGCGTGAGGAGGCGCGCGCTGCCCGCAAGACGGCAGAAATTTCGACCGGGTGATGGCCGTAATCATCGATAATGGTCACGCCGTTCCAGGTGCCTGTGCGTGAGAACCGGCGTTTGACCCCGCCAAAGCCGGCCAGTGATTTGCGGATTTTGCCGTCGTCGATCTTCATTTCGTGGGCGACGGCGATGGCCGCCAAGGCGTTGAGCACATTGTGCTCGCCCGGCATCGGCAAGCGCATATCCGACAGCACCGTCACCTCGTCGCTGCGCCGGTCGCGGATCGCAACGTTAAACCGTGCCCCGCCATCTGCGAAGGTGACATCCGTCCCGCGTATATCGGCCTGCGGCGTAAATCCGTAGGTGATCAACCGGCGATCTTGGATGCGGCCGATCATGGCCTGCACCTCAGGGTGGTCGATGCAGAGGGCCGCAAAGCCATAAAACGGCGTGTTCT
>JBCDJA010000348.1:0-3346 GCA_038748465.1 Pseudomonadota bacterium | reverse complement strand
GTTTTGTTGGCCGCTTGTTTCTTCGCGTTCTGTCTTAGTAGGTGTCCGGACCGGGCGAGGCGGGCGGTGTTGTGGGCGGGCTCGGATTGGCGTCCGCACGCCCTTGATAAAACCGTGGTACGCCAGGGCCTTGCCGGGGCGACGGCGCTGATGTTTTGTGGGGGCGAAAACCCGGCAACGAGGCGCGCTCGGGCACGGGCAAGCATCACCGGCACGAGAGGCCTTCCGCCCCTCCTCCTCCAATGAGAACGCGATCCCCATGGCAGCGGTCAGGCAAGCTGACATCGAGAAGGCTCTGCGCCGCGTAAAGGGCCCTGATCTGAAGGGCGACCTTTTGTCCCTCGGCATGATTGCGGGCATTGATCTTGATGGCGGCCGCGCGATCGTGACCGTGGAGGTCGACCCCGCGCGGGCCCAAGAGCTCGAGCCGTTGCGCGAGGCGGTCGAGCGCGTTGTCGCCGCCGTCCCCGGTGTTGAGGCGGCCCGGGCGATCCTAACCGCCCATTCGTCGCCTGGCGGTGGTCCGCCATCGGCAGGGGGGCAGCCTCCCGCGCCGCCACCGCCCCCCCCTGTGAAGCCGCCTCTCGACCGCCAGGAATTGCAAAACACACCGGCCGCAAAGGCTGGCCCGCAGCCGGCGTCCGGCCCGCGGCCGGGGTCCGGTCCGCGGCCGGGGTCCGGTTCCGGGCCGGGGCGTCGGCAAGCGCGGTCCCAAGGGCCGGCCGCCCCCGTGCGCGGCGTCAAACAGTTGATTGCCGTGGCTTCGGGAAAGGGCGGGGTCGGGAAATCCACGACGGCGGTCAATCTCGCGCTCGCCTTCGGCCGTCTTGGCAAAAAGGTCGGCCTCCTCGATGCGGATATTTATGGGCCGTCCCTGCCACGCATGATGGGGATTACCGGCAAGCCTCAGCCCACCGGCCAGGGCCGCGTGCTCGATCCGCTGGTCGGCCACGGGCTGCCGGTTATGTCGATGGGGTTCATGGTCGAGGAGGACACCCCCATGGTGTGGCGCGGGCCCATGGTCCAAAGCGCGCTCAACCAAATGCTGCGCGAGGTCGCTTGGCCCGACCTCGATCTCCTGGTGATCGACATGCCCCCCGGGACCGGCGATGCGCAATTGACGCTCTCGCAACAAACGCCCCTTGCCGGGGCCATAATTGTTTCAACGCCCCAGGACATCGCCCTCATCGATGCGCGAAAAGGGCTTAATATGTTCCGCAAGGTTGAAGTGCCCGTGCTCGGGATCGTCGAAAATATGAGCTATTTTGTGTGCCCCAAATGCGGTGAGAGGGCTGACATCTTCGGCCATGGGGGCGCGCGCGAGGAAGCGGAAAGACTTGGCGTACCGTTTTTAGGCGCGGTTCCGCTGCATGCTGATATTCGCCGCCTGTCCGATCAGGGCGAGCCGGTTGTGGCAAGCGATCCGGATGGGCCTCATGCGGCCGCCTATGGGGCGATTGCGTCCGCGGCCCTCGAACACTTGCGCACGGCCCAGCGCCCTCCACCAAAGATCGTCATCATTTAACACCTCAGACCGGCACCCCAAGTTCTGTGTACGGGATAAAGTCGACCATCTCGCCTGCGCTTAACGCGGTGCAGTCCTCCGGCAGGCGGATCAGCCCGTCGGAGTGACGCAGCGAGGAAAGCAGAGCCGACCCGTCTTTCGGAAACTTGATAACGTGGGTCCCGGTCTCATCGGATATGAGGCTCCCACGCAGATAGTCGCACCGCCCGGGTTTCTTAGCCTTGAGGTCAAAACCGGCTTTGACGCGCCACACCCGCGGCACGGTCCAGGGCCCGCCGCCAAGACGGCTCAGCATCGGCCGTATAAAGAGGACAAAGCCCGTAAAAGCCGCGACCGGATTACCTGGCAAGCACACGACGGTGCACGCCCCAATCTGACCAAAGCCAATCGGCTTGCCGGGCTTGATGGCCAACCGCCACAGGTGTAGCTCTCCCGCCGACTGGACGGCGCTCGTCACATGGTCTCCCTCTCCCGTGCTCGCCCCGCCACTGGTGATCAGCAAATCATGCGTGCGCGCGGCCGTTTCAAGGAGCCTCTCTACCTCGCTGCGTGTGTCCGCGGCCGATCCCAAATCGGTGAGCGCGACCGGATAGGTGGACAAAAGTGCACGAAGCAAAGGGCGATTGCTGTCATAAACCGTACCGGGACGATAGGCCATGCCGGGCTCGGCGAGCTCATCGCCGGTCGACAAGACGGCAACACGCAACGGCCGGTAGACGCTCACCTCGCCGATCCCGAGCGATGCGACGGTCGCAAGGGCTGCGGCCCCAAGCCGGTCTCCGCGTTCGAGTACCGCCTCGTTGAGGCCCGTGTCCTCCCCTGCGAGCCGTCGGTTAAGGCCTTCTCGTCCGTTTACAGAGAACTCGATCAAATTATTCTGCGCGCTCACATGCTCTTGCATGAGGACGCAATCGGTCCCGCTCGGCATTACAGCGCCGGTGAAGATGCGCGCGGCCTCAGCCGGCCCCACGCTCGTCTCAAGCGGCTTGCCGGCCCAGGCCGTGCCGACGACGGGGAGCCTGTAAGGTGGCGGCTTGTTGAAGATCGATGAATGGACCGCATACCCATCAACGGCGGCATTGTCGTGGGCCGGGACAGCGCGGGGCGCACGGATTGGCTGGGAGAGATAAAGCCCTGCGGCCTCGTGCAGCGGCCGCGTTTCGTGCTCCTCGACCGGCCTGAGGGTGGATTTTAACGCCGTGAGTGCGTCCGCTTCGGTCATCAGCGGCTTTGGGGGGGAGAAGCAATCTGGCGGCGTGTCGGTCACGGCGCGAGCCCCAACGTCTTCTCGATAAAATCGGCAATGCCTGTGATGTCATCGCGCGGGAACAGGGGGTGCTGGCTGTCCGGGATGGGCGTGTCTGAGGCATAGGCGATAATGTTGTGCAGCGCGTCCGGGGAGCCCGGCGGGCCGGCGTCATCGGACCGGACCTCGAGTTTGGGATGCGGATCGCCTTTAAAGCCTTCCACAAGAATAAGATCGGCAGGGCCCATGCGGCCTAGGATGTCCGTGAGCGTTGGTTCTGGTTCATCCCCGCATTCATGCATCAGTGCCCAGCGCTTTCCGGTCACCAACGCGACTTCCTGCGCCCCCGCGCGCCGATGGCGATAGGTATCGCGGCCCGGCTCATCCACATCGGCATCGTGATGGGCCCGCTTGATGGTCGAGACCCGGCGGCCCCGGCGGGTGAATTCGGCAACTAACCGTTCCGTAACCGTTGTTTTTCCAGCATTTTTCCAGCCGACAATGCCAAAAACGTTTTGGCCCCTCGGCGGGTGAGGGGGAGGGCCGACGCTGCTCATGCGACAACTCCAAAGATG
>JBCDJA010000347.1:0-3355 GCA_038748465.1 Pseudomonadota bacterium | reverse complement strand
TTCGCGCGCTCAGCTTTATGGTCCTCGTAAAGATTGACCGTCTCTTCCCAAACCTTAGCCGGCCCCGGAATGGCCCCAAGCGAGGTTTTGACCATCGGGGCAAACGATGCCCAAGCGAGGAGGAAGACTGCAATGCCCATGAGCGGCACAACTGCCAACTGCCATAATTCGCGCAATTGAAGCCGGACGTTATCACCGATCAGCATACGTAGGATCGGCACCATCCAACCGAGGCCAATGAGGCCTAAAAACGCGGCAATATTGTTCACCCAAGTGAACAAACGCTCCTGCAAGGCAAGCTTTTTCGGCGGCTCGATATCTGCAACGGATGACACGGGTCAAAATCTCCGACTTGAACGGCACTTGCCGCAGGGTTTAAGGCACAAAAGGCGGGGCGGAAGACGGGAGGAGATCGCCGGCCGCCCCGTTTCTGGCCGCTTAGGACCAGGACGCAGGCTTACGCGGAGTGTTATCCACCGACTACCTCAGAACCAACGACCTTTTGCGCGCCCCTTAGTCCGATGGGGAATTGCTCAAGATAGGCGTTGGGTTGGCGTCCATCGAAGGTGTGCTCATCAATGAATTCCGTCTGAGGCTCACGATATCCATCCGTGTCGAATGGAAAGTCTTTTTCCGCTGCAAATCCGTCAGCAACCACCATTTTAGCTGCTTCAAGATAGATGTCCGGACGATACACTTTGCGGGCGACCTCGTCGTACCATTCGTCAGACTTGCCTTCGGTGATTTGCCCCCAACGACGCATTTGCGTCAGGTACCAGACGGCATCGGAATAATAGGGATACGTTGCAAAATACCGGAAGAACACATTGAAGTCCGGAATATCGCGTTTGTCGCCCTTCTCGTATTCGAAGGTCCCCGTCATGGAGTTGGCGATCACCTCCGCATCGGCGCCCACATATTCTGACCGTGCGAGAATTTCGACGGCTTCCATGCGGTTGGCGTTGTCGTTCTCGTCAAGCCAGATCGCCGCACGGATCAGGGCTTTGGTAAGCGCGAGGGTGGTGTTGGGGTTCTCTTCTGCGAACTCCGCGGTGATGCCGAAAACCTTTTCCGGGTTGTTTTTCCAGATTTCGTAATCGGTAATCACCGGCACGCCGATCCCCTTAAACACGGCTTGCTGGTTCCACGGCTCACCCACGCAATAACCGTGAATGGTGCCGGCCTCGAGGGTTGCGGGCATCTGCGGGGGCGGTGTTACCGACAACAAGGCATCGGCCTTGATCTGACCGGAAATATCCGTATCGGAATAATATCCGGGATGGATGCCGCCGGCAGCTAACCAATAGCGCAGCTCGTAATTGTGGGTGGACACCGGAAACACCATGCCCATTTTGAAGGCTTTCCCTTCATCCGCCCACTTATAAACGACCGGTTTCAGATAATCGGCCTTAATCGGGTGCTGCGGACGACCATCAGCCATTTTCGGAATATTGGGCTTCATCAGTTCCCAAACTTCGTTGGAAACAGTGATCCCATTTCCGTTCAGGTCCATGGAAAACGGCGTGATGATGTGCGCCTCGGTTCCAAAGCCGATGGTGGCTGCCAGGGGCTGGCCGGCCAACATATGCGCCCCATCAAGCTCGCCGGTGATCACGCGATCGAGCAAAACCTTCCAGTTTGCCTGGGGTTCCAGGGTAACGAAGAGCCCCTCATCTTCGAAATAGCCTTTTTCGTAGGCGACCGCGAGGGGCGCCATATCGGTGAGCTTAATGAAGCCAAACTTCAATTCATCTTTCTCAACCTCCAGAAGCTCCGCCTGGGCACTTCCAACGCCCATGCCGAGAGCAACGAGGCCTGCTGCACCGAGCATGGCCGCCCGGCGGGAAACGCTCCGCATCGTGCTTAGTCTTTTCATCACGTCAGTTTCTCCTGATCTTGCGCCGGCCTTACCAAACCGACCCAGCGCAACACAAAAAACGCCGCAGGTTCTCCTTGTCCGGAGAAATCCAGCAGCGTTGCCATTGCCCACCTCTGGGCAGTTTTTTGTAGAGGGCGCGAGAGGTCTTCTTCGACCGGCTCGTGTTAACCTTTGCGAGACCCGTGCCAACTCGCTCGTGTCTTTATTTACGTAACGATTTCATGAAGTTGAGAGAGAGATCAGGAAAATTTGAGCCTCTCATCGTGCTGCCTTTATCAAAGATATTGGCCCGTTTAACCGGCAGGGTGCCGATGATTTGATCACCCAGACGTGACCCGCGAGCCGGCAAGATACGCATCAAGGGCTTCTGGGTCGAACGCAATCCCATCGAAGATCGCAGCAATCCCATGCTCGGGCACCGCCGCGCCTTCAATTCGTTTGTCAGCGTCCGGCACCGGACCAAAGCCCGCATCCTTCAGTGCAAGGCGGAAAAGGTCAGGGCGAAAACAGGACGCAACTTTGGCGCGGGCAGCAGGGGTATCGGCAGTTTGGCCCCACCGCACCATCTGCGAATAAAGCCACAGGGCTTGGGACACCCAGGGAAACGAAAGGGAGGGGCCCCCAAAGGCTAGAAATCCCTCAATCCGGCTCGCCTCGCCGCCAAGTTTGAGCGGAAGGCGCCCCTCAAGGCCCTGGGCGATCAACCCATCGTCCTGGTCAAGATAATCAGACCGGGCTAGGAGCGCGGCCAACTCGGCCCGATTTGCCGGATCACCAGCCCAAAGCGATGCCGCCTGAACGGACCGCAACAGCGCTGTCGTTTCATCGCCATTAGCGTCCACCCAATCGGCCCTAAAGCCCAAAACCTTCTCCGGGGCGCCAGCCCAGATGTCCGCTTTCGTGAGGAGAATTCGCGCATCGGCCTTCGCAACGGCAACCGAATTCCACGGCTCGCCAACACAAAAGCCGTCCACGTGGCCCGCCTCGAGGGCGGCAGGAAGAAACGGGGGCGGCACAACCACGAGCCGAACATCATGGTCCGGATTAACGCCGGAGGCGGCGAGCCAATATCGCAATTCGTAATTGTGGCTCGAAAAGGGATAAACGATACCGAGCACAAAGGGCGTTTGGCCCTGCTTTTTCCGGATTTGGACAACTTTTGCGAGGGCGTGGCCGGCCTTGATGGGATCGCGCGCGGGATCGGCGCCCGCGGCATCCTCAAGGGCCGCATAGAGCGCCTGTGAAACCGTAACGGCGTTACCGCCCCGGCCCAGGGCAAGCGGGGCCGCCATGGGCACGGTGAGCCCGTTAAGGCCCAAGGTCGCTGCCAAAGGCAGGCCTGCGAGCATGTGGGCCGCATCGAAGTGCCCAACAATTAGCCGATCGCGAATATTTGCCCAGGATGTCTCGCGGATAAGATCGAGGGTCAGCCCCTCCGCGGCGGCAAACCCTTTTTCATGCGCGACCACAAGCGGC
>JBCDJA010000346.1:0-3357 GCA_038748465.1 Pseudomonadota bacterium | reverse complement strand
TATGCCCTGGCCAAGGCGATCGCCCAAAAGCCGAAAGACTTAGGCGAGTCGCTCCATACCTATGTGAAGTGGCGCGGGCTGCATGTGCGGCTCTACCAGGCGCTCACCTGGGCCTTCACGCCGGTTTATCAATCGGACCAAAAGCTGCTGCCGCTCTTGCGCGACCGGCTCGCCGGCCCGCTGATGGGGTTAAGCCCCGTCTCTGCCCTGCTCGCCGCCCTCGTTGCCGGTCAGATCGGCCGGCCGCTGAAAACCCTGGGGCTCAGACCCAACGAGGCTGGAGCGCTCGGGCTGCAAGAACAAAAATTGCCTCACTAGCCGTGATTGAACGCCTCGATGGCATCGGCAATGGCGACAATCCGCTTGGCGTTTTCCGCATGCAGAAGCTCCACCATTTTACCGTCCACGGTCACGACCCCCTTGCCTTTGTTCTCCGGCAGGTCGAACGCGGCGATGATTTTGCGCGCATCGCCAACCTCTTGGTCGGAGGGGCGGAAGATGCGATTGCACGGATCGATCTGGGTCGGGTGGATCAAGGTCTTCCCGTCAAAGCCCATCTGCGCGCCCTGGCGGCATACCTGGGTAAAGCCATCAAGGTCCTTGATGTCGTTGTAAACGCCGTCGATGATCGTCAGGCCATAGGCACGCGCGGCAAGCAGGCTCAGCCCCAGCCCGCCGAGAAGCGGCAGCCGGTCGGCTGTTTGAGTGCAGTGAAGCTCCTTGGCAAGATCATTTGTCCCCATAACGAAACAGGTGAGACGGGATCCCTCCTGCGTTGCGGCAGCGGCGATGCTTTCGGCACGCAGCATCGCTAGGGGCGTCTCCATCATGATCCAGAGGTGAACCGTAGGCGGAGCGCCGGCCGAGGAGAGGCGGCGCGATAAATCCATCACCGTTTCGGCGCTATCGACCTTGGGCGCCAAAATCGCATGGGGTCTTGCCTCGACAGCCGCCTTCAGGTCCGCCTCGCCCCACGGGGTCGTGAGCGCATTGATCCTGATAATGAGCTCTCGCGGCCCGTAACCGCCCTCAGCCACCTTTTGCGCCACCAGCGCCCGGGCATCCTCTTTCGCGTCGGGCGCCACCGAATCCTCAAGGTCGAGGATGAGTGAATCGGCAGCAAGCGTCTTGGCCTTATCGAGCGCGCGGGCATTCGCCCCGGGCATATAAAGCACGCTGCGGCGCGGGCGGATTGTGTCTGACATGGGCGGGCTCTTTCGTCTTGGTCTTAGAAATGCTGTGCTTGTCACAACACCAATCGCCCGCCAGTTCAAGGCCGGCCCCCGACCAGGAGCCCCTCGCGTGCCCAACGGCAAAGGCGATACCCACCTTAAGGGCGTTCTCTGCCTCTCCTCGGAGGTATCCTATGGCGCTGTGGGCCTCTCGGCCGGGCGGTTTGTGCTGCAGCGCCTGGGAATTGATGTCTGGGGCCTGGCGACGATCCAGCTCCCGACCCATCCGGGCCACGCCGGCCCCGCCCAGCGGACCGCCCGCCCGCCGACCGAGACCGAGCGGCTGTTCGACCATCTAGACACCCTCCATGGGGGCGGGTTTCTAGGCGGAGCAGAGGCGCTGTTGTCGGGTTACCTTGCCCATCCGGACCAAGCCCGGGTGCTCGACCGCGCCCTCAAGCTGATCCGGGCCGAAGCACCGAACGCGCCGATTGTGCTCGATCCGATTTTTGGCGATGACGACACGGGGATTTATGTCGACCCTGCCTTGCCGACCTTGTGGCTCGAGGAATTCCTACCCCAGGGCGATATTTTGGTCCCGAACCGGTTTGAGCTGGCGCATTTGACAGGCCATGAGGTTACCGATCCGCAAAGCGCCGTTGCTGCGTGCCGTCATCTCGTCACCCGCTATGGACGGGCCGGCAACCCGCCGGCAATCATCGCAAGCTCAATCCCCTGCGAGGAGGGCAAAACCGGCACCGTCCTCCTCACCGGGGCTCGCCAAGGTATTGTCCGCACACCTGCCTTTTCTGCTGTGCCCCATGGCACCGGCGATTGCCTCGCGGCTTTGGTGCTTGACCATTTTCTGCAAGGACGCCCGCTGACCGAGGCCGTGAGCTACGCCGTCTCATCCGTCTACGCCCTGTGTGCCGATGCGGTGGCGCGCGACCTTGATGAACTTCCTCTCATCGATCTGCAGGAGGCGTTGATCGCACCGCCTGAAATCTTTGCTCTAGACCCAATTATCTGACAGGCCATACCGAATCGGCACCGATTTCGGGCCTGACACAAATTCAGACGCGATGAGGCGCGGCGGACCGTCCATCTCCACCCATTCGAGTGCCTCCAACAACGCTTCCCAGATAATCCGCATCTCAAGCCGCGCCACATGCTGGCCAAGACACACATGCCCGCCATGGCCAAATCCCACATGGCGGTTCCGCTTGCGGTCGAGCCGGAACTCAAAGGGGGCGTCGAATTCGGCATCGTCCCGATTGCCCGACGGATAGGCGAGATAAAGCCTGTCCCCTTTCTTAATCGCTTGGCCGGCGAGGTTCGTATCCTCGGTTGCGTGGCGCACAAAATGCTTCACCGGCGTTGTCCAACGGATCGCCTCTTCGACAAAATTTGGGATCAGGCTTCGGTCTTCTTTCAGGGTACGGAAAAGATCTGGGTTTTCGGCCAGGATCCACATGCCTGTCGCCGTCGAATGGGCGGTCGAGTCATGGCCCGCCGTTGCTAAGATCGCGCAATAGGAGACCGCGCGATCGCGCTTGATGGGCGCCCCATCGAACTCTGCCTGGGCAATCAGGGTCACAAGATCGTCCCTCGGCTCGGCCCGTCGCTGTGCCAAAAGCTCTGCATAATAGGCATCGAACGCATCGAAAACGATCTTCCAGGTTTCGGTCTGCGATTGGGGCTGGGTGGGGTCGCTGCCAGGGCGTTTCAGGTCCGGATCGGGCCAGCTGAACAACCACTGGGTCAATTGCAGCATTTTGGGATGATCTTGCGCCGGAACGCCCATCAGGTTGAGGACCACTTCAAGCGGGTAAGGCGTTGAGACCACCTCGGCAAAATCGATCTGCCCACCCCCTTCCCGCAGCGCATTGATGCCCTTTTGCGCGGACTGGCGCATGGCCGCCTCGCGGGATGTGATTGCGGCCGGTGAAAGGGCCTTGAACAAGACCATGCGGTGCGACCGATGCTCCTCCCCATCGAGCTGCACGAGGGACCGGAAGAGATTGTAATCGCCCCCTGTGAAGTCTTGCACCAGCAATTCCGCGAGCTGCATCAGGACATTCGCCGACCTGTCGGCATTATGAAACAGATCGTTCTTCCGGCTGACTAATTGGATATCGGCATGGCGGGTCACGATCCAATGGGGATCGTAGCCAGGCACCTCGGC
>JBCDJA010000345.1:0-3376 GCA_038748465.1 Pseudomonadota bacterium | reverse complement strand
GATCGACCCCACATAGAAGGCGACATTGCCCCAGATCGAAAACACGATCCCATAGGTAACGAACTTCTGGCGGAAATCGCTCAACGGCACGAGGGCGATCACAAACGCGACGCCATAGGCCATGATGCCGTTGAAGATCGGCCCGATATGGGCGGTGTTCCAAGCGCGCGGAGAACCCGGCAGGGTGAGGTCAAAGCCCGGAAGCGGCCACAGGGCGGCCTGGCCAAGCAGCTTAAAGACAAGGAGAAATCCTGCAAAAAGCCCGAGCAGCAGGACCAAGGATCCGTGCAAAATCAAAAGCCTCTGGTAATGCCGGATCATGTTGCTGCCCTCGATGCTCGTTTTTATGGAGGGTTCACTCTATCGGCGGCACGTCTTTGGCGCAACTCGCGCAAAGGGGCGCTCCCGGCCGCGCGGCCAACCGAGCATCGCCTTAGGCGCTCTTCACCATGAGCGGCGTGATTGCCCTCCGAAAGGCATCTGACAGGGGCACGGGCCGGCGCGTTTCACGGTCCACATAGACATGCACGAAATGACCTTCCGCCGCGATCGCCTCAACGCCTTCGGTGAAAAGACCGATCTCATAGCGCACGGAAGAGGTTCCGGCCCGGGCAACCCGCACGCCCGCATCGATGGTTTGGGGGAAGGCGAGCGGCGCGAAGTAGCGGCACTGGGTTTCGACGACAAGGCCAATCGTGTCGCCCTTGTGGATATCAAGGACACCCGCCTCGATGAGATAAGCGTTCACCACCGTGTCGAAATAGGCGTAGTAGACGACGTTGTTCACGTGGCCATAGACATCGTTGTCCATCCACCGGGTCGGTATCTTTCGGAAATTGGGAAAGTCCGCCCGTTGAAGGCGCGAGTCTTGGGCCATGACACACCGAAAAATGAGAGGCGCGGGTTGCTGGCGGGACTTTACGCGCCTGCGCGTGCCTGGGCCAGGGATCGCAGATCACAGCAACCGGCGGATCCCATGGACATCATTGAGCATGCGGTTGACGACCGCATTGCCGAGCCGGTGGCGGGCCAGGGCAATGAAGGTGGGCATGATCCGCCTCACATCCGCGACGGAAACGCCCGATCTGCGGTGACGGGCGATAAACCCCTCGGCCGATCCTAGCCGGTTGCCTGAAACCTGCCCGCCAAGTCCGGCTGGGGCTGCAACGAGCGCCAACACCGGATTGCGCCGGCCTGCGCGGCGGTATTGTGCCGCGAGCTCGGCAAATTCCGGCATATCCCGCACCAGGATTTTCGCATCCCTGCCCTTCGACCCCCGCACCAGAAGTTCGGTGACTGCCCCAAGGGCAAGGCGCGCGGCCTCCTCCTCAAAGCCGAATTCGGCAACAAGACGGGCAATGACTTCGTCCATAAAACCCCCCAACAGTGCGGCAGCGCTAGCGCTCCTACCGCATTGCAGCACCATAATACACAAGGCAACCAACGCCTTGGCGTCAGTTTGCTGCAAGTGCGTTGGAGCGGCAACAGGGCCCGGACACACCGGCCGCCGTAAGCTAGGCTTTGCCGCCACGCCTCGAGGAGGACGAGACCCATGTTGTCATTCACCCGGCCGCTCGGGAGATCGAGCACCGTTCGCTGGGAGATTACCGAAATCATTGCCGAGGGCCGGACCGAGCATTTTGTGTATCTCTTCTTCAGGACCGAGGAACACGGGCTTTGTATTGCTCTTGATGGTGATATTCAGTCCTGCGAGCATGATGAGCGGATTTATCATGAAATGCTTGTCCACCCGGCCCTTGCCTCTCACCCCAATCCGAGGCGGGTACTGATTATGGGCGGCGGTGAAGGGGCGGTCGCCCGCGAGGTGCTGCGCCATCCCTCGATTGAGCACATTACCATGGTGGATATCGACCGGGAGTTTGTCGAGCTATGCCAACGCTTTGCGCCCCACTGGTCGAACGGTGCCTTTGACGACCGGCGCCTCAACCTTGTTATCGCCGATATCAACCAGTTTCTTCAGTCTACCGACGACACATTCGACATCATCATCGACGACCTCACCGCCGTCGAGGGCGATGTCACCCCGGTGCCGAGCCTTTATGATCAGGGGCTCTTTGCCTCGATCGCCAAACGCCTCACCGAAAGCGGCCTGTTTGTGACCCAGGGCGGGGCAATCGCCCCCACGGCCATGGCCGAAAACCATATGGTGCAAAGCCTGTTGAGCCCGCTGTTTGCCGAGACCCGGTCTTACGCGGTGCCGGTGCCAAGTTATCTTGCAGTGTGGAGTTTTGTCCTCGCCTCCCAAACCGCCCTGGGCGAAAGAGCCGCCTCCGACCTTGCTAAAGCCTTCAAAACCCGTCTGAATCAGCGCGAGATCGCGCTCGAGGCGACCGGCCCAGAGGCGCTCGCCGCGGCCTTCGCACTACCCTATTGGGCCCAGAAGCGCCCGTAACCTGCCCGCAAGGCGCCGGCTACAAAGCCCTCGCGGCTAGCCAATCCCCATCCAAGGCAGTAGCCTCATAGGGCTGGCGATCCGTCCTCGGCCGGTCGATCCGCGGCCGATCGGTCTTTGCCACATTGGATCTCGACATGGGGGACCCTCGACCTGGAGGAACCTCGACATGGGGGATGTCATGGTCGACCGCTTTGACGGCGCGAAACATCGCTTACTGGCCCTCTGGATTGGGCTCGCCTTGAGCCTTGGCGCCTGCGATCTGGTGTCTTCCGGTGCCCTCTTGAAAGGGTCGGTCACCTATCAGGAGCGCATTGCTCTTGAAGGGCCGGTCCTTATCGACGTGGAACTCGCCCGTCTTACGTCAGCCGGCGCGGCGCAAGGCACGCCCCTTCTTCTCCATCGCTTCGAGGCCGAGGGCCAAGTGCCCTTTGCTTTCGCTCTGCCGCTTGATCTTGCGCGCACTGACGGGGGGGAGCGTTACGGGCTCACGGCTCGCATCCGCGTCAATGGCGAAATCCGGTTTGCAACCCCTGACCCCGTGCCAGTGCCGATCGACGGATCGGCAGAGCCGGTAGACCTCGTCCTAACCGCGCTATCGGGCCCGGCCTCCGAGCAGGACGCTGTTGAAGGGGCACGCGTTGCCGGCCTTGAAACCGCCTTTGGGCAATATGTCGACGGGGACGTCGTCGGCACTTTCTTCGCTTACCACCAGGCCGGCTCGCCCGTGCTCGTGCGCGAGCTTGTTGGATTTGGCGAAGACGGGCATGCGGATTTTCTGTATGAATTTGCGCAAGGCCAACTCGTGCGCCGTACCGAGAACAGTTTTCAGCGTGTCATCGGCGGGCCAGCCAATACGGAAGTCTATCGCACAACCATTGATCTTGAATTCGACAACGAAACCCTTGTCAGTGGGCAGAAGAGTATCAATGGAGCGACGAGCGAGGTCGACGCGGCCGCGGG
>JBCDJA010000344.1:0-3385 GCA_038748465.1 Pseudomonadota bacterium | reverse complement strand
GGTTTGCCGCCCTCACCGGCCGCGCTTCGCCCGCGCTCATGGAGATGATCAAACGCTCGCGCCAGGTCGATGCAGAAGACCGGCCATCCACAATGTCAGCCTGGCAGGCGTGTTTCTCAGGCTCGCCGGAAGCGGTAGAGCCGGTGACGATGGAGGTTTCTCCCAATCCGCTGGAACCTTCCCCCGAGGTTGAAAATCCGTATGCGTCGAGCGGCACGGGCAGCGGCTATTCGGCAGCCGAGGCGGTGACGCCCACGATCGAACCGGTCAAGGCAGGCAGCGTGCATGCGGCGCCAAAACAAGGCAAGCAGCCGGTTGGTCTCCTTGCCGGTATTGGCGTGCTTGTCCTCGCGCTATTGGGCGTTGGCGTTTATCAGCTCTTGGGTGGGACCGAGGACACACCGGTGGCCTTGGTGACGCCCGATCCGGCGAGCGATCCTGCCGATCTCGATGCGGTTGAAGAGGCCGACACCCCGCCGGGCGTTGCTCTTGAGCCACCGAAGCCTAACCCCGATCCCGTGCGTCAACCGTCTGCTGATCGAATTCGTGTGGATGGGACGGGCGGCGGGGATGTGCGCGATCTCCCCAACGCATTTGCTGAGGCAGTAGGGCGAACCGGCCCCGTGACGATTGAAATTGCGCCGGGTGTCTATGATTTCACGCCGGTGCCCGGCAAGCCGCTGACCCTGATCGGCGCTGGGGCTGCCGACCAAATTGTGCTGCGGGCGGAAAAGAGTGTGGTCATACGGAGAGATTTGGTGTTGCAGAATCTCACACTCACCCTGGCCGCGTCTTTTGCAGACGATGCGGGGCTTGTGATCAACAACGCGGCCGTCAAAGCAAAAGGCGTGTCGTGCGGCAATGAAGGGGCGCCGCAGCTCAGGGAGTGCTTCCGCCTGCTTGGCGCCAGCGATTTAACGTTAGAGGATTCGCGGATTGAAAATGTTGGGATCGGTTTACGCTGCGCCGGCCGCTCTCGCCTCAACGCTGCACGCAATAATGTTTCCGGCGTTGCGATTGGCCTTTTTGCCGAAAATCAGTGTAACGCCTCGATTGCCGAGCTGGATCTTAGAACGCGCCAGGTCGGTGTATTTGCAAGCGGCAAGTCGCGGGTGAGTTTGACCCGTCATCGTATCGTCGTTGCCAATGCGGCGGGAACACCGTTTCAGATTGCCGACGAGGCCCGGGTGATTGAGCGCTGATCGCGCCGGCATGCCGCGGCCTCATGCATCTTATTAGCCGATGGTGGTTAAACGCTCTGCAAGCGGAGGTGGAGGGGGCCGGAGAGCCGTCGAATGCCGGTCGCAATTGGGTCGAAATGGGGCAAATGCCCGCTGGCCTCAATGCGCGAAAAACGCTGGCCGAGGGCTTTGAGGGATTCCTCCAGCTCAATCCGCGCCAACGCCTCGCCGAGGCAGCGATGGGCGCCGGAGCCGAAGACAATCAAAGATCGGCCGATGTCTTGGCGTGAGATGTCGAGCCGGTTGGGCGCGGCATAGCGCGCCGGATCGCGCTGGGCTGCCGTGAAGGACAAATAGACAAGACTGCCCTCGGGGATCTCGACGCCTTCAACCTCTAAGGTCTCGTTGGCAATTCGGGGCATGCCGCCAATGGCAGGCTCGAACCGTAAGGTCTCATTGACGGCGTTGCCCGCGAGGTCTGGATCTGAATGTAGTTTGGACCATTCGTCCGGGTGCTGCACAAGCGAAAAGAGGGCGCAGGCAAGGGCGGTTCGGGTGGTGTCGTGGCCCGCAAAAATGAGCCCGCCAAGTTGGGCTTCAAGCTCGGCGGGCGAAAATGTGCCGCTCGCATCGGTCGCTGCCACGAATTGGCTGACAAAATCATCGCGCGGGCGTTTTCGCCGGTCTTTGATGAGATCGGCCGCATAGCGCATCAGTCCCGCTGCCGCCTCGTGGATGTCGGCGAGCTCTTGGCCCTCGCGGTTAAGCCCAAACAAGAGACCCAGGTTCTCAGTCCATCGTTTGAAAACGGGAATGTCTGACGGCGGAACGCCGAGAAACTCGCAAATCACGCGGATGGGGAGTTGGTCGGCAAAGACCTCATCAAACGCAACACTCTCCCCCCCAGAGGCGCGCTCGGCCACCGTGTCGACAAGGCTGCCAACAAGCTCTTGAACCCGTGGGCGCATGCGCGCTGCCATGGGAAATGAAAAGGTGCGCTGGAGCGGTGCGCGCAGGCGGGTGTGGTCCGGCCCGTTGGCGGTGAGAACGATTTGCCCGAACCAGTCGACGACCGGGCCCTCGGTGATCCCCCGAAAATGCAAGACCTCAAGGCCGACTTGGCGCAGGCGCGGGTCCTTCACCAAGCCCTCGACGGTCTCAAAACGGAGCATCCACGGGATCGCGCTCGCCTCAAACACCCGCTCGCGGCCCACAATTGCACGGGCCCAATTATGCGGATCGGCGTAGAAGGTGTCGGTGTCGGGCAGGGTCCCATCCCAGGTGTCTGGAGGGGGCGCAACCTGAAATGACGGCTGAGGGGAGCTGAAATCCTCGTGTTTTGCGGTTGGGGCCATCGCGCGGTGCCTCCCTCCATGGGCCGACTTTTGCCGGAGCGACCTCGTTGGTGAAAGGCTATCACTCGGGGCGGCGAAAAATGAACCCGCATCGGTCACAGCACGTCCTTTGCAGGACGGCTGCTAGGGCGATAGGAGACCTGGAACCCGCGGCACAGCGCCGGCTGGGTCCTGGTTACCAAACCAGTATAATCAGCCACAAACCAACGCATGGACCAAGCGATGGACGGGGTAAATCGGGCTATGACGGGACAAACCTGGAAAGCGCTTCTGAAGGCGACGGCACCGGCCACCATGCCGCTGTTTTTGTTCAGCCTTGCTGTGAATTTGCTGCTGCTGACCGTGCCGATCTACATGATGCAGGTGTTCGATCGGGTCTTGTCCGGCGGCCGGCTTGAAACCCTGCTTTGGCTCTCGGTCATCGCGGCCGTGGCGCTTGCCGTCTATGCGCTCCTTGATGCCGTGCGGGACGGTCTTGTGACCCAAACCGGTCAGTGGCTGCACCGGCGCCTCAGCACACGGGTCATCAAGGCAACCCTCGGGATCTCGCGCGGGGGCGGGACCATAACCCTGCAACCGATGCTTGATTTGAGGCTCATTCGCACTTTCGCCGGTGGGCAGCCCATCAAGGTGTTTTTTGATGCGCCCTGGACGGTTCTGTTTCTTGGCGTGCTGTTTCTGATCCACTGGCTGTTTGGGCTGATCGCGTTTGTGTCGCTGCTTGCGCTCATCACCCTGGCCTTGGTGAATGCCTATTTGACCAAGCGCCCAAATGCGGATGGGGCGACGGCGGAGCGCCGCTCCACCAGTGTCCTGGAAGGGGCCCTTGGCTCGGCAGAGGCCATCGGT
>JBCDJA010000343.1:0-3407 GCA_038748465.1 Pseudomonadota bacterium | reverse complement strand
AGCGGAAACGTCTTTTTCGATGAAGGCGGCGCCAATGCCCCGGGTGAGGATGAAGGTCAGCCGTCCGGCCTCGACCTTTTTATCCTGGGCAATGTGGTGCAGCAGCCGGTTGGCCGTGAGCTCCCGTGCCCGCTCCTTGAGCAAGCTGAGGTGGGTCGGCAGCCCCATGGCCTCAAGGTGGGCCTTGACGCGCTCGGCATCAGGCCCGCTTACATGGCCCAAGCGGGTGGAAAAACGAAACGCCATGGCCATGCCGATCGCCACCGCCTCGCCATGCAACAGCGCGCCCGTATAGCCCATCTCCGCCTCGAGCGCATGGCCGAAGGTGTGTCCGAGATTCAGGAGAGCCCGTTGCCCCGCTTCCCGCTCGTCGGCGGCAACGATCCGGGCTTTCGCCCGGCATGACGTTTCGATGGCGTGGGTGAGCGCTGCCGGCTCCTGCGCCAAGACCGATCGGCCGTTTTGTTCAAGCCAAGCGAAAAACGCCGCATCGTCGATCAATCCGTATTTCACAACTTCCGCATAGCCCGCCCTTAATTCCCGCGGCGGCAGGCTTGCAAGCACGTTGGTATCGGCAAGGACCACTTTGGGCTGATGGAAGGCGCCAATTAGGTTTTTGCCGTGAGAGCTGTTCACGCCGGTTTTTCCGCCGACCGATGAATCGACCTGCGCGAGCAAGGTGGTCGGCACCTGGATAAAATCGACGCCCCGGCGCAGTACCGCCGCCGCAAAGCCCGCCAGATCGCCGATCACCCCCGCCGCCCATGGCAAGGATGGTATCGCGCCGCTCGACGCCGGCGGCGAGAAGCCCATCGCTCACGCGTCCAAGCGTTGCAAGGTCCTTGGAGGCCTCACCTGCCGGTACCGCGATCATCGGGGCCGTGATCCCAGCCGCCTCGAAGCGCGCCTGCAAAGACTGTCCGTGCAGGCCTGCGACCGTTTCATCGGTGACGATGGCGGTCTGCGAGCGGGCAAGATAAGGCGCGATCAGGCTTGGTGCGTTTGCCAGCAGGTCAGGTCCGATGTGGATGTCATAGGAGCGGTCGCCGAGCGCCACAGGGACCGTAGAGGCGGCCTGGCGCCCTTCTCCATTGGGGCTCGAGTGGACAGGATCGGACATAAGGTGGCGGTTCTCCTCCATGTCGGGTTAAGCGGTGTGGGGTCCAACATTCGCGGTACGGGACCTAAACAAGGCCTTAAGACCGGGTGCTCGCCACCCTGGCCTCCGTCGCCGGCCGGCTCATTGTGACCCGCGGATCAAATGTGGCCGGACTCTTTCAGTGTTGAAACGATTTTGTCCACAATCGCGTTGTGGGGCACGTCCTCACTGGCAATCGCAAAGTCGGCCTCGGCGTAAAAAGGGTCGCGCTCGGCCATAAGCTTAGAAAGCACCTCGCGGACGTTTTGGCCCTTGAGGAGCGGGCGGGTGTCGCGCCGCGAGACGCGGGAGACCAAGAGATCGAGATCGGCCTTCAGCCAAACGGACACCGCCTCGGCGCGGGCAAGCGCTCGGGTGGCCTGGCACATAAAAGCGCCCCCGCCCGTTGCAAGCACATGGCGCGGCCCGCCCAAAAGGCGGGCGATGACGCGCCGCTCGCCCTGGCGAAATTCTCGCTCCCCATGGGTCTCGAAAATATCGGTCACGCTCATGCCGGCCGCTTTTTCGATCTCTGAATCGGCATCGAAAAAGGGCAGGCCTAGGCGCTGGGCAAGCCGTCGCCCGATGGTGGATTTGCCCGCGCCCATCAGGCCGACAAGCACGATAGACCGCTCGGCTAGCGGCCGTTCCGGCATGGCTGTGTCAGGCCGATCGTGCTCGCGGGGGGACGGGGGCGTGGTTGGTTTTGAAGAGGTCACGGCGGCTTACTCAAGCTCCTAGAACGCATAGCACTGTCGGCACAAGCTGGCGCCGAGGGTCGGCACCGGCGCCCGCTAAAGGAGCATAGTTTGCCTGTCTGGCTCAACGGCCCGCCGAGAGGGCGTTCTTTATGTGGTCGGATTTGGGTGTTAGGTGTCCGGTCCGAGCGGGCAAGGACAAGTGGGAAGGCGGACGCGCCATGCGCATGATCCTGGCATTGGTGGTTGTGGGCGGCCTGGCGGTTGCCGGCTTGTGGTTTTACGCGGGGCAAATCCGTGTTGAGCCAACGACAGTTGAGAGAGTGGTTCCCTATGACGGTCAATAAGCGTTTGCGGTTGAAAGACGCGCTCTGGGCGGGGCTTGCCCTCACAGGCGCGCTGGCGCTTTCCGTTGCGCTCCCCCCGGCGTTGGCTCAGCAGACGGGTGGTGGCCAACAAACCGGCGAGCCGAGCACCCAAGACGGGCAAGCAAGCGGCAAACCCAAAGGCCTCTTCGATTTTTCATCGACCCCTGAACCCGCAGCCGGGGGCGATGCCTTTGGCAGCGATCTCGATGCCCTTCTGGGGGCGGACAATCCGCTTGAGACGCCAGGGGAAGACACCTTTGTCCCGATCCCAGAGGCGCCGGGCCAGACGGGCTCCGTCGTCTCGGTCGGCGACTTGGAGGAGCTCGCGGGCGGGCCCGTCGGGCTGCTCACGCCCGTCACCGGTGGCTTTCCCGAGGACATGTGGGCCGGCTCGGAGCGGGAGACGATCGAGCGATCCATCGCCACGCTGCCCGTCGACACTGGATCGCGCACCCTTACAGACCTTGCCCGCCGCGTGCTGCTGAGCCGCGCTGGACCGCCGACCGGCGAGGCAAAAGCTGCCAAGACCCTCCTCGCTTACCGGCTTGACCGTCTTTATGCGGCCGGCTGGACGCCCTATGTGGAGCAAATGCTCACCCGGATCCCGTTCGCCGACGAGGATCCCGGCCTTGTGGAGACCCGCACCAGGATCGCCCTGGCCAATCACGACCTCGACCGGGCGTGTTCGGACGCGGCCCGGCTGCGCAGCGAAACCTCGGCCCTGTTTTGGACGCGGCTCCAGTCCCTGTGTTACGGCCTTGTTGAGGATCGCAACCGGGCCAATCTGACCGCAGATCTTCTGCGTGAGCGGGGTCTGCAGGACAAAGCCTTCTTTGCCCTGATCGCTGACTTGGTGGACGGGGTCGATGCCAAGCTCACCGCGATCGGGACGCCGGATGCGGTGCATTTGGCGCTTTTGCGCCGGACCGAGAATGTGTTTCCACCGAGTTCCCTGGCCGAGGCCTCGCCCGGCATGCTGGCGGCGCTCGCAGCCGATGCGCCCTCGGGCACAAGCCCGTTGCTCGATCTTGGCGATCAGATTGTGGCGGCCGAGCGGGCGGTCCTCGCCGGGGCCTTTGACGCGGGCCGCCTGGCGGATGTCTATCGCCTGGTAGAGATCGGCGAGGGGGGATTTGACGGGCTGTCGGCGCAAGCAGAAAGCGCAGGGGGGCCGCTTGTCAGGGCCCAGCTTTACCAAGCCTT
>JBCDJA010000342.1:0-3411 GCA_038748465.1 Pseudomonadota bacterium | reverse complement strand
CTCATCCACCTGACGAGCGCGGCCTTCCTTGAAACGGAAGCCGGCGACCCGCCCCATGTTCCATTTGAAGCGGTTAGGAGCCATGCGGAGGGCATCATTGCTCTGACCGGCGGTCCCGATGGGCCGCTTGATCGCCTATTGCTGCGCGGGGACAAGGCCGCCGCAAAGGCCCTGACTGAGACGTTGGCCGAGACCTATCAAGACCGTCTTTACATTGAGGTGCAGCGCCATGGTTTAAGTGCTGAGCGCCGGGTTGAGCCAGATTTGGTGTCCCTTGCCTATGATCTCGATTTGCCGCTTGTTGCCACCAACGAGCCCTATTTCGCCGACAAAGCCATGTTTGAGGCGCATGATGCGCTGCTATGTATTGCTCAGGGGACCTATGTTCTGCAGGAGGAGCGCCGCAGGGTTACCGAGCAGCATTATTTCAAGTCGGCTTCGGAAATGGCGATGCTGTTTGCCGACCTTCCGGAGGCCATTGCCAATACGGTGGAGATTGCCCAGCGCTGCCGGTTTCGGCCGAAATCTGGTCGGCCGGTGCTGCCCGCCTATGAGAGCGGTACGGGCCTTAATGAGGCAGCGGAGTTGGAACGCCAGGCCAAGGAGGGTCTGGAGAAACGCCTCACCGAGCTCGATTATAAGGTCAATCGAGACACCTATGAGGAGCGGTTAGCCTACGAATTGTCCGTCATCAACGGCATGGATTTTCCCGGATATTTCCTGATCGTCTCCGATTTCATGAAGTGGACAAGGGCACGGGGCATTCCGGTCGGTGTGAGGGGGTCTGGCGCCACCTCTATTGTGGCCTGGGCACTTGAGATCACAAGCCTTGATCCGATGCGGTTCGATCTCGTTTTTGAGCGCTTCCTCAATCCCGAGCGCGTATCGATGCCCGATTTCGATATCGATTTCTGTCAGGATCGACGCGATGAAGTGATCAATTACGTGCGCGATAAATACGGCCGGGACCGGGTCGCGCAGATTATCACCTTCGGAAAGTTACAAGCCCGGGCCGTCGTTCGCGATGTGGGGCGGGTGCTGCAGATGCCCTATTCAAAGGTCGATCTGATCGCCAAGCTCGTGCCCAACAATCCCGCCGATCCGATGACCCTTGAGGAGGCCATCGCATCGAGCGACCGGCTGCAAGCCATGGCGAGCGAGGAGGAGACCGTCGCCAGGCTGCTCGATATCGGCAAGAAGCTCGAGGGGCTTTATCGGCACGCTTCAACCCACGCAGCCGGGATCGTCATCGGAAATCGTCCGCTGACCGAGATTTTACCGGTCTATCGGGACCCGCGATCGGATATGCCGGTCACCCAATTTTCAATGAAATGGGTGGAGCCCGCCGGCCTTGTTAAGTTCGATTTCCTGGGCCTTAAGACGTTGACCGTCATTGCCGAGACGGAAAAGCTTGCGGCAGCAAAGGGCGAGGAGGTGAAGGCCGACAAAGCCGGCTTTGAGGATGCGAGCACCTACGACATGCTGAGCCGGGGTGAGAGCGTTGGCGTGTTCCAACTTGAAAGCTCCGGCATGCGCGATTTGCTGCGCAAAATGCGCCCGGACCGTGTTGAAGACCTCATTGCACTCGTCGCCCTTTATCGGCCCGGTCCCATGGACAGCATCCCTAAATATATTGCTTGTAAACACGGGCGCGAAAAGCCGGACTATTTGCACCCGCTGCTAGAGCCGATCCTCGAAGAGACCTTCGGCGTGATGACGTACCAGGAAGATGTGATGCAGATCGCGCGCGATCTGGCGGGCTATTCCCTGGGTCAGGCCGATTTGTTGCGCCGAGCGATGGGTAAAAAGATCAAGGCCGAGATGGATGAGCACCGCGGGCTTTTTATCACCGGATCGGCGGAACGAGGCGTTACAAAGGACGTTGCCGAACGGATCTTCGATCAGGCGGCTAAGTTTGCCGGCTATGGCTTTAACAAGGGTCACGCCGCCGCCTATGCGCAAGTGGCGTATCAAACCGCTTTCTTGAAGGCCAATTACCCCGCCGAGTTTATCGCCGCCCTGATGACGCTGGATATGGGGCAAACGGAAAAACTGCATGTGATCCGGCAAGAGGCAACCCGGATGGGCATTGACGTCGACCCGCCGGATATCAACCGCTCCCAGGTGACATTCACGGTGACGGCCGATCGCATTCCCTATGCGCTCGGCGCCATCCGCAATGTGGGCTCTGCGGCGATGCGCCATGTGGTTGAGACACGCGAGGCCGGCGGGCCCTATAGGGACATTTGGGATTTTGCGGGGCGGATCGACCCGCGTCAGGTAAATAGACGCGCGTTTGAAAATTTGGTCAAAGCTGGTGTGTTCGACAGTTTGTGTGCAAACCGCCAGCAACTTTTCATGGCAACGGACGAGGTTTTGGCGCTGGCAAGCCGCACTTCAAGCGAGCGTCGGTCAGACCAGCAATTTCTCTTTGGCGGCGATGAAACAGAAGATTTAGAGCGGCGGTCCCTGCCCGAGACCCCGGACTGGCCTCCGCTTGAACGGCTGGCCAAGGAATATGAAGCCATCGGATTTTATCTATCGGGACATCCCTTGGATGCCTATGCGAGGGTGCTGGGCGCACGGGGCGTGGTGCCCTATACCCGGCTGCTTGCCGGCCCAGCGACAACCGCCTCGATCGATTTGGCGGGGACGGTCATCGGCCGCTCGGACCGCAAATCCCGCAAGTCCGGCAAGCCTTATGCGTTTGTTCAGCTCACTGACCCGTCGGCCCAATATGAGGTCATGGTGTTTTCCGACGTTTTGAGCACCGCAGGCCCGCTGCTCGTCACCGGTCAATCGGTGCTCTTGGAGGCTGAGGTGAAGTGGGAAGACGATGAACCGCGGCTCTTTGCCCGGTCGTTTGCCTGCCTTGACGAGGCGGCGGCGAAGGCGACCCGAGCGCTAAAAATCGTACTGGAGGACGGCGAGCCGCTGGCCTCGCTCCGGGCCCATCTGGAGCGTTTTCGCACCGATGCGAAAGGCCCCGCGGCCGAGATCGTCGTCAGCCTTAACCTCAAGGATCGCTCAGAGGAGGTTGATGTTGTGCTCCCCTGGGCTGTCCCGGCGGCCGGGGGTGTGGTGCAAGCGCTGCGCGCGATCCCGGGTGTGCTCGCCGTCGACGAGTTCTGATCGCGCCCGCCCAGAGGCGCTAAGGGTGGGCGTCCGCCCAAAGGCCCACATGCGCTGCCGCGAATGAGAACAAGGGCACAATCACTCGGGATCGGGATTGGGGGCAGATAAAACGCGCTAGGGGCAGGGGCAGGTTAGAGCTCCTTGTAATCAACTCGCCTGATCAACCCGCCTGACCAATCTGCGTGGCCGAAATGCTGCAGGGTTTGTCGCGATCGCAGAAGCGGTTGGACAGAGAGCGGCCTAACGCTTGAACGGCTTGATAAACTGCGGCTCACG
>JBCDJA010000341.1:0-3413 GCA_038748465.1 Pseudomonadota bacterium | reverse complement strand
GTCGCCCATCTCAATTACCTCTGGGACCGAGATCTTGTGACCCGGCGCATGCGGAGTGATGGGGCGTTTGAGTATCAGGCCAAGAAAACCAAGGTCGATTTGGCGCAGCTGCTCCCCGCCTCGGTGCTCGCGGTCCATGAACAAGCCGAAAGCGGCTGGCGGCCTTCCGTGTCATGACGACCGCTCTCATCTCCCACCCGATCTGCCTTGAGCACCAAACACCGCTGGGCCATCCGGAATGCCCGGACCGTCTGCGGGCGGTGTTGGCCGCTCTTGAGCGGGAAACATTTACGTTCTTGCACCGGATCGAGGCGCCCATCGGCGATATTGAGACCGTAGCGCTTGCCCATCCGCGCGCGCATGTAGACCAGTTGCTGGCGCGCGTTCCGCCTCCGGACGGACCGTCCATCGTGCCGATCGACGGGGATACCAATCTGTCGCCTGCAAGCGGTGAAGCGGCGTTGCGCGGCGTTGGGGGGCTGGTGCGCGCGGTCGATGGGGTGGTGAGCGGCGAGTTTTCCAACGCCTTTTGTGCCGTGCGCCCACCCGGCCACCATGCCGAGCGCGAGCGGGCGATGGGCTTTTGCCTGTTTAATTCGGTTGCCATTGCAGCCCTCCATGCCCGTGAGGTGCATGGCCTCAAGCGCGCCGCGGTGGTGGACTTCGATGTGCATCACGGCAACGGCACCCAAGATATTTTTGAGCGCGATCCGGACCTGTTCTTCGCATCGACCCACCAATGGCCGCTCTATCCGGGAACCGGATCGGCCGATGAGCGGGGCGTTGCCGGCAACATTCTCAATGTTCCCCTAGCGCCCGGCTCGACGGGGCTTGAGTTTCAGAACGCGATGGCCCAGACGGTCCTGCCGGCGCTTGAGGCCTTCCACCCGGACATCATCTTTATTTCCGCAGGGTTTGACGCCCACGCCGCCGATCCGCTCGCCCATTTGCGTCTGCGGGAGGCTGATTTTGCTTGGGCTACCGCCGAAATTCTCAAGGTTGCCGATCGCGTGTGCAGTCGACGCGTTGTCTCCACCCTCGAAGGCGGGTATGACCTGCCGGCCTTAGCGGCGAGCGCCGCGGCCCATGTCGAAGCCCTGATGACGGCCGGCTAGGGCGCGCGCCCGCCTGATGCTTGGTCGGGGAGGGGGCCGTGACCGCGAGCGGACGCATTCATATGGCCCGGCATGGCCGGCCGGATATTGACCGGTCCACGCCCATGGCGGCGCGGGACTACGACGCCTTTTGGGCGCAGTATCAAGAAACCGGGCTGGTCGCTGGCGAAAAGCCTTCTGAAGACCTTGCAAAAATCGCAGAGGAGGCGGGCGCGCTCGCCTCAAGCTCGCTTCGCCGGGCGCGCGAAACGATGGCCGCCCTTGCCGGCGACCGGGGGTGGCTGATCGATGATGTGTTTGTCGAGGCCGCGCTGCCCGCCCCGCCTTTGCCGTTGCTTCGCCTGAGCCCAAAAATCTGGGGGGCGATCTCCCGGGTCTGGTGGTGGTGCGGCGGATCGCACGGCCAGGAGAGCCGGCCTGAGGCGGAAATCCGTGCCCAACGGGCCGGTGATATTTTGATCGACCTCGCCGCCGAGGGCTCGGATGTTTTGTTGTGCGGCCATGGCTGGTTTAACCGCATGACCGGCCGGGTGTTGCGCGAGCGGGGCTGGGTGTGCGTCCATGACGGGGGCGATGCCTATTGGAGCTGGCGAACCTATGCGCCGGGAGCCCAAGCCATCGCGAGCCCTGGCTCCCCCGTTGAGGCCCTCTCCAAGACCCCCTAACATGAAAGCCCGGCGAGTCGTGCCGCGTCCGGTACGGGTCGAGCCAAAGCCTCGCAACTCAATCCACGCGCGTTCCCGCTTATGTCCCCTTCAAAAACGACCCCAGAAGCCACACCGGACCAGGCGCTTAGCGAGCTGTCCTTCGAGGCGGCCATGGCCGAGCTTGAAGCCATCGTCGATCGGCTGGAGCGAGGGGAGGCGAGCCTTGATGAATCGATTGCCCTTTATGAACGGGGCATGGCGCTCAAAGCCCATTGCGACCAAAAGCTGAAATCGGCCGAAGCCCGGATTGAAAAGGTCGTTGCAGGAGCGGGCGGCGTGTCGAGCGAGCCCCTGGATGTGGAGGGCGGTGCGTGAGCATTGCCTCAGTCGACGGCGTGGAAGAGGCCCTCGGCAAGGCGGCCGGCCAGGTTGAGGGGCATTTGCAGCACTTGATGCCAGAGCCTTCAGGGCCCGAGGCGCCGGTCTGCGAGGCGATGCGCTATGCGGTATTCGGCTCAGCCAAGCGATTAAGGCCGTTCCTGACGCTCGAGGCGGCCGCGCTCTTTGGCGTGGCGAGCCCAAAGGCCCTTCGCGTTGCCTGTGCGGTCGAGATCCTCCACACCTATTCGCTGGTCCATGACGACCTGCCGAGCATGGACGATGATGACCTGAGGCGAGGGCGACCCTCCGTCCACAAAGCCTTCGATGAGGCGACCGCGATCCTGGCAGGTGATGCGATGCTGACCTTGGCCTTTGAAATTTTGGCAGCTCCCGAAACCCATGACGATGCGCGGGTGCGCGCCGATCTGGTGCTGCGGCTTGCAAAAGCGGCGGGCGTTGCGGGCATGGTCGGCGGCCAGATGATCGACCTTTTGGCTGAGGGGGAGGACTTAGAGCTTGGTGCGATCATTCGCTTGCAACGCCTAAAGACCGGCGCGCTCATCGCGTTTGCCTGCGAGGCGGGCGCGGTTCTCGGCCAGGCGGGCCCGGATGCCAAATCGGCCCTTGCGACGTTTGCGCACGATCTGGGGCTTGCCTTCCAGATACGCGATGACATTCTGGACGTTGAGGGAACCGATGCCGATCTCGGCAAGACCACAGGTAAGGATCGTCTGCAAAAAAAGGCCACCTTTGTGTCGCTCCTCGGCCTTGAGCGGGCCCGCGAGCAGGCAGAACATCTGGCGCGGCAAGCCGTCGCGCATCTTGACCCATTTGATGGGCGGGCCGACCTTCTAAGAGCGGTTCCGGACTACGTGTTGGCGCGCCGGCGATGACGAGCTGCCTGTGCCCGTTCTGATTGTGCTGGGGAACTGATGACCGACTTAACGACCACCTCTGTCCTTGACCGGGTGAATGAACCGGCGGACATGAAGGACCTTTCAAGGTCTGAGTTGAAACAACTCAGCGATGAGGTTCGCCGTGAGCTGATCGATGCGGTGTCCCAAACCGGCGGGCATCTTGGTGCCGGGCTCGGCGTCGTTGAATTGACCGTTGCGATCCATCATGTGTTCGACACCCCCGATGACCGCTTGATCTGGGATGTGGGCCATCAGGCCTATCCGCATAAGATCCTCACAGGGCGGAAAGACCGTATCCGGACCTTGCGGCAGGGGGGCGGTCTTTCAGGTTTTACCAAACGGGCCGAGAGCCC
>JBCDJA010000340.1:0-3416 GCA_038748465.1 Pseudomonadota bacterium | reverse complement strand
CTTAAGAGCCGCGAGCGACCTCGGGTATCGGCTTTGCTTTTCGAGCGCGCCCGACCTAACCCCCTGGCCGCCCGGGCCGCCGGGCGCGTCCAGCGCGCAAGGCCGGCCCCGCCCCATCGGCCGCATTGAGATCAAACAGGATGCTTGGCTTGCCCGGTCCGACCGGGGCGACCGACACGACCGGCTCGGCCGGGGCGATCGGGTGAACGAGGCAAACCTCGCAACCCAGCTCTTCACGGCGCCTATTATGGGCTCAGGGACGGGCTAGACTTCCGTTCGGCGCACCGGCGTGTAGGCGGGTCGCTTTTTCAGTTCCTCATCCCGCTGGGCGCGCACCTTAGCGGCCTTGGCAACGCTTTCAGGTTCCAGCATAGCCAGAAGGCCCTTCGTTACCCCGCGGCCCTCTTTGTCCGCCGCCTCGTTGATCATGCTCCAATACGCCACGTAGAGCCCGCCGGCGACCCCGGAGACAAAAAGGCCGAAGAGCACAACCGTCATCAGCAAATCTTTCATGGCCCGCCTCCTTCGGGTTGTAAATTCGGGGCCTGACGCCCAACACCCGTTGCAGCATTACGCCCGAGCGTTAATGCTTTCTGCATAGAGCTTCAATAGTCGTTGATGTGGGTCTGATTGGAGCGGACTTGGATGGGCCCATTGCATGGCCCCACTGGCCTCCCGAGCCCCACTGGCCTTCCGAGCAATGACACGATTTGGCGGCGGCCGGGTGGGGCGCGAAGCGACTGGCACCGAACACGCGAGTAACCATGCGCGATACCGCTTTTTTTCTTCTGTTCGTCGCGGCCATGCCCTTCGTGTTCCTCATGCCGCACTTAGGCGTGTTGGTTTGGACGTGGTTCTCGGTCGCCAATTTGCACCGCGAATTATGGGGCTTTGCGACCCTCATCCAATTCAACAGCATCATCGCTGCCATTACCTTGCTTGCCTATATCGTCTCGCCGGAACGCAAGATCATACCGATGACCATGCACACGGCCTTGCTGGCCTTGCTCGGGATTTGGATGGTCCTCTCGACCGCGTTTGCGATTACGCCAGACTATTCACAAGAATTGCTTTCGCGGAATATCAAGACGCTCATCCTGCTGGTGTTCGCGATGTTGTTGATCAACAGCCGCACCCGCATCCATGCCCTGGTGGCGGTGTTGTGTGTGGCGCTTGGCTATTGGGGCACGAAGGGGGGCCTGTTTGCCGTCGGCAGTGCCGGCCAATACAGGATTTACGGCCCCGACCACAGTCCGATTTATGACAACAATCACCTGGCGCTCGCTTTGGTGATGGTCATTCCGCTGTTTTTCTATTTGCGTATGCACACGGAGAACATCTGGGTTCGTCGCGCGATCCTCTTGGTCACCTTCCTCAGTTTCGCGGCCGTGATCGCAAGCTATTCGCGCGGGGCCTATTTGGCCCTCGGCGCCCTCTTATTTGCTCTGTGGTGGCGCTCGCCGCGCAAGATCCTCCCCACCGCCTTAGCCGGCATTCTTGCCGTTGCGAGCGTTTTTGTGATCCCGCAAACGGTTTGGGAGCGATTTAACACCGTCTCATCCGTCGACAGAGCCCTTGAAGATGCCTCATTTCAAGAGCGCTTAGAGGTTTGGGCGGCCTCTATCGCAATCGCACGGGACCGTCCTTTGTTCGGCGCCGGTTTCTCGGCAACAGAGGTGCCAAGCGTTTACATTCAGTACTCGCCCGGAACGACCGAGGACAAAGGCCGTGCGGTCCATAGCATCTATTTTCAGGTGCTTGCCGACCTTGGATTTGCCGGCTTCATCATCTATTTTCTGCTTATTCTGTATGGGTTTATTTATACCTTTGGCATCATTAATCAGACACGGGACCGACCTGAGGATCGATGGGCCTATGACCTGGCACGCATGCTCCAGATCAGCATGTTTGTCTTCCTCGTTGGGGGGGCGGGGCTGTCGATGGCCTATTACGATGCGTTTTTGCTCATCGTGCTTTTGACCGGCAATACCTATCGGGTCGTCAAACGCGAACGCGTTGCGCCCGAAATCCAGAAGCACCAGCGCGTTGCCATGCCACAAGGCGCGTAAGGCGAGCCTCCTTTAAGGATGGCGGCGCCTCGAGCCTTGGAATTTGCAGGGCGGCTAAGGAGCCGTGTAAAGTCGCTGGGCGATTAGCCGGTGATCGTCCCCTCAAAGACGGCCCGGCCACCCCAAAACCGTCCCGCTCCGCCGAAAGCCCGCATCAGCGCCCGGTCTGCTTTGGCGATGGGCTTGGCATTTGCCGGCAAAAGCCGGCCGGCAAAGCCGTTAAACCAATCCGTCTTGAGATTGGAACAGACCGCCTCCAAAAGCGCAAATTCCACCTCGTCGATCTTGTGCTCGTCTTCCGTGATGTAGGGCTTGTCCTGCCCATAAATAAAACGGGTCATAAGCGGATAGAGGACCTTGCGGACAGGCCAGCTTTCTCGAATGTTCTTCTGCAAGGCGCTGTGGGTGTAAAGCTCATTGCCGATGATCCGCCCACCATCTTTCAAGACGCGCTTAAACTCCGCAACCGAATTCGCAATATCCACATGGTGCAAAATATCGACGAAAAATATGAGATCAAATGTATCATCTGTATACATGATCTGTTCGCACGGCATGACCGCAAGGTCGATCTCCGGATAGCCGAACTCTTCGATCCTGCGTTTTGTAACCGCTATGATATCGGGGGAGATATCAAAGGCGGAAACTTGGGCGCCGAGGTGGGCAAAGCGGATCGCGTCCTCGCCAAAGCCACATCCTGGCACCAGCAAGCGTTTGCCTCGCCAATCATGGGCGAGAACGCGATCATAGGTTGACCAATAAGCATTGTGCGGTCGGCGCTCATGATCCTCGATGATGTCGCAATTGACCGGCTGCAGACGCTCTGCAGCTTTTTGCGCCGCATAGTCTTTATGAAATTCAATTTCACGCTGCTGACGGTCTGTGAGAGGGGCGGCGGGGGGTTCGGTCATCGGGGTTATCCTGCTTTGAGCCGTGGTACTCACTCTTGCGTCCAGGCCCAAGCCACGGTTTGGACAGTGGGTCGGGTCGTGCGCCACCTGGGCAATGGCATTGGGGAGGAGACAGACAACACCTTAAGAGGCCGGTTCGATTGTTAGGGCGCTGAGCGCTCGCTGGGTGAGCCCTTTGAGCAAAACCTGTTTGCCGGGCGCCGGCTCAAGCACTGTGCCATCGGATTGTTGGCGGGCACCACCCTTCAACGAGGAGACGGCAATGGGCGGCACGCCCGCAATGGCCAATCGATCGACCCCTGGGGACAAGTCCCAAATGATGTCGAGGCCCGGGGCCGCGGCGTCGATGAGAAAGACATCCGCACCATCCCCGCCCTTTAGCCGGTTGCGCCCGCCACCGCCTTGAAGCCGGTCGCTTCCCTCCCCCCCGGGGGGG
>JBCDJA010000339.1:0-3440 GCA_038748465.1 Pseudomonadota bacterium | reverse complement strand
GAGTTCTCTTTCGATCAGACGCATACTACCACGTGTCGCACAATTCTTATTTTATCGTTGATTTAAATGTCACTCTCCTTTGGGGAGAGGGACAGGGTGAGGGGAAAAATCCGGGCATACCCATCCCGGTTTGATCGGTCGGTTGGATTCTCTGCCCCTCATCCGCCGACGTCGCTTTCGCGCCGTCGGCACCTTCTCCCCAGGGGAGAAGGAAATTTGTAGCGTGCCCCAAGCGTCGCCCAAGGGGAGAAGGGTGCCAATCGGGGTCAATCGGGGGTGAACGCCAGGGCGTGCCCGTTCATGCAATAGCGCAGGCCCGTGGGCGGTGGCCCGTCGGTGAACACATGGCCCAGATGCGCATCGCAGCGGGCACAAACCGTTTCCGTCCGTGTCATGAACAGGGACCGGTCCTCTCGCTCCTCGACATGGTGCAGCTCAATAGGTTCATAAAAGCTCGGCCAGCCAGTGCCGGAGTCAAATTTGCTCTCTGAGCGGAAGAGCGGCAAATCGCAACAGATGCAGCTATAAACGCCCACTTCCTTGCTGTCCCAATAGGGGCCGGTAAAGGCGCGTTCGGTCCCGGCTTTGCGGGTGATGCGATATTGCTCCGGCGTCAATTGTGCCTTCCACTCCGCATCGGATTTCGCGATTTTGTTGATCTTTGGGTTTTCAAGCATGGGAACTCCTGTGCGATCTTTTTTACCGGCGGGATTTAAGCCGGCTGCAAGAGCGTAATGATCTCGGCCACGCAGGCGGGCTTGTCCACGTTTTCGATTTCAACCTCACACTGATTGATAATCTGCATGCCGCCGGCTTTCGGCTCGGCGCTCAACAGCTTCATCTTCATGCGTAGGCGGCAACCGACGGGCGCGAAATTGGTGAAACGAACTTTATTACACCCATAGTTCAGCGCGTTTTTGATGCCGTCAAACTCCAGGATCGTCATCATGAGCTGCGAGCACAGCGACAGGGTGAGGAAGCCATGGGCAATCGGCGAGCCAAGCTCTTTGGTGGCCCGTTCCACATCGACGTGGATCCATTGGAAATCACCCGTTGCCTCGGCGAATTCATTCACCTTCTCCTGGGTGATCTCCACCCAATCGGAGGCCCCAAGGTCCTGCCCGACAAGCTCTGGAAAATCATTATAATGCACGCGTTTCATGGGGGCTCCCTCAGATGTGTCTGCTACATAGGTCTTCTGCCTACACTGGCGAGGCGGGGCGGACAATGAAGTGCCCGTCGCAGAAGGCCTCGCTTTGCTCCACACTGGCCCCACTTTGGAGGTTTTCCAATGATTGTTCCCAATCTGGCCGTCAGCGACGTCGCCCGTTCCGTTGCGTTTTACCGCGATGTCGTGGGTCTTAAATTGATGGGGGCCGTTACCGCGGACCGTCAAATGGTCGAGCATGAAGCGGGCACTGTCTTTGCGGTTATGGTCGATGGGGAGTTTCAATTGATGCTGCAGCAGCGGGCGAGCCTTGCAGAGGACGCGGACAACCAAGCCGGTGTCACGGGCGCGCCCTTTGGCGGCACGGTGTATTTCCGCGATCTCGATCCCGATGCGGTGCTCGCGCGTGCAGACGCCGCCTCGGTCATTAAAGGGCCTGAGCAGCAATGGTATGGCATGCGCGAGGTGATGCTACGCGATCCTGATGGTCATGTGGTGTGCATCGGCAAACGCGAGGGGCCGGCGCCAGAGTGATCGGGCGGGGGGAGCAAAGCAAATGAGCACCAGCAGTGCACTGAAGGTAGAGACAACCGAAACGCGCGTGACGCTGACCTTAACCCGGCCCGATGAGCGCAATGCGCTCGGATTTCCGGGGGATGCAGAGGCCTTCGCGGCGGTGGCAGCCCAGATCAATGCCGATCCCCATATCCGGGCCGTGGTAGTGCGCGGCGAAGGGCGGGCGTTTTCCGCCGGGGCCAACATCAAGGACATGCGCGATCGCACTGGCACCTTTGAAGGCGAGGGCCCTGCACTTGCGCGGGCCTATGAGCGCGGGGTGCAAGGCATTTTAAAGTCGATGTGGTCGATTGAAGTGCCGGTGGTTGCGGCGATCAATGGGCCGGCGATGGGGCTGGGGCTGCATCTGGCGTTGTGCTGCGATCTGCGTATCGCCGTCAAAGAGGCCAAGTTTGGCGTGCCGTTTCTAAAGCTCGGTATTGTGCCTGGCGATGGCGGCGCGTGGGTTGTCAGCCGTGTTTTGGGCCCCACCCGCGCTGCAGAATTAATGTTCCTGTCACGGACGATCACCGCAGAAGAGGGGGCCTCCTGGGGTTTCCTGAACGAGGTGGTGGCGCCGGAGGCGCTCGCCGACCGGGTGGAGGCTGCGGTGACAACCCTTGAAGGCCAGCCCCCCCAAGCGCTTCGTTTGGCCAAAAAGCTCTTGCGAGAGAGCTATAAGCTCGATTTCGACAGCCTTATGACGCTGTCCGCCTCATCGATGGCGCTTGTCACGTCCACAGAAGATCACCGGGAGGCGCTGTCGGCCTTCTTCGACAAGCGCCCGCCGAGTTTTCAGGGCAAGTGACAACCTGCGGCCTAAGTGGCCGCCTTGTTAACCGGCCAGCTTGCTGAGATCGAGCCCGGCTTTTTCCAGGAACTTAACGGTCTGATCGTTGCCCTGAAAATGAGCCTTGCCGTTTGACCAGTCTGAAATCTCATCCCATTTCGCGCGGACATCCTCAGCTGTCGGCGCATCTCCAAGGTGCACGCCCTCGGTTTCGACGACCACCGCCTTGGCAAACACGCCAGCGCCGGCGCACAGCACGGCCCCGTTCGGTGCCTCCTCATCGCACAGCACCATCACCCCCGGGCTAACGACTGCCGGATTGAATTTTTCGAGGGCCTGGGGCGGAAACAAGTCTTCGGTCATGCGCGTTGCGGCCACCGGCGAAATAGCATTGACCTTAATGTTGTACTTCTGCCCCTCGAGCTTGAGGGTGTTCATGAAGCCGACAAGGCCAAGCTTCGCCGATCCGTAATTCGATTGGCCGAAATTGCCGTAAAGCCCGCTTGAGGACGACGTCATAACGATGCGGCCATAGCTCTGCTCGCGCATGATCGGCCAGACGGCTTTGGTGCATTTCACCGAGCCCATCAAATGAACCGACAAAACAAGCTCGAAATCGTCGATCTCCATTTTGACGAAGGTCTTGTCACGGAGGATGCCGGCATTGTTGATCAGGATGTCGATCTTGCCGAACGCGTCCACGGTCTGCTTGACGAGGGTTTCGACACCCTTATCGTCGGTGACGCTGGACCCGTTGGCAATTGCCTCGCCCCCCATATGTTTGATCTCGGCAACCACGGCTTCAGCAGCTTCTGAGTTGGCGCCGCTTCCATCCACCGAGCCGCCAAGTTCATTGACGACAACTTTGGCCCCGCGACGGGCAAGCTCAAGCGCGTGGGACCGGCCAAGACCGCCGCCGGCACCGGT
>JBCDJA010000338.1:0-3474 GCA_038748465.1 Pseudomonadota bacterium | reverse complement strand
TACTTGTTGGGGGCGCCCTCTTTGTGGCGGTTCTGTTCGGACCGAGCCTTTGGGTGCGCTCGATCATGCGAAAATATCAGGCCGAGCGGGGCGATTTCCCCGGCTCCGGGGGCGAGCTCGCGCGCCACCTTTTGGATAAGGCAGGGCTTGATTACGTAAGGGTCGAGGAAACGCCGATGGGCGATCATTACGATCCGAAGGCGAAAGCGGTGCGCCTAACACCGCCGAATTTCACCGGCCGCTCGCTAACGGCCGTCACCGTGGCAACCCATGAGGTCGGTCATGCTCTTCAGGACCGGGACGATTACGGCCCCTTGCGCGCCCGGACCCAATGGGTCCTCGCCACGGCCTGGGTCGAGCGGGTGGGCCCGCTTCTCATTATGGCCGCCCCGTTTATCGGGCTCATTGTCAAATCGCCCGCGATTGGCCTGCTGAGCGTTGCTACCGGCCTGTTAATCCTTGCCGGGCGGATCATCGTGCATGCCTTCACGCTGCCGACGGAATTTGACGCAAGCTTCAACCGCGCTTTGCCCATTCTTGACCAGGGCGATCTCATCCCCAAGGACGACCTTAAGCCTGCCCGGCGCATCCTAACGGCCGCCGCCCTGACCTATCTTGCCGGCGCAATGATGAGCCTTGTCGATATAATTCGCTGGCTGAGATATCTGCGTTAAGCGCAAAACCTCGAACGCCGGCGCCCTAATGATAATGCTCAGCCATGGCGGTAGCCGGTTGGGGAACGGCCCGAAGATGCAAATTGCACCGCTGCCTGAAATAGAGATAGGTACTCAGCCCCGCGGCCATATTGCCCAGCGCAACGCCTGCAAAAAGCCCGGTCATGCCAAAGAAATAAGACCCCAAAGCCGTACACGGAATGACCAGCATCAAGGCTCGACCCGCCGCGACGATTGTGGCGTGCAGCGGCTTGCCCGACCCGTTGAACGAGCTTGCCGCCGCAAGGGCAATGCCATGGCCCGCATAGCCTAGCGGGGCCAGGGACAAATAGAGCGCGGCTGTCGCAACCACCTCCGTTGAGGGGTCGAAAATGCTCGCCATGGGCCCGCCAATAAACGGCAAGACCACAGCCAAGAGCGCTCCATAGGCCAAGCAGAACATAAATGCCAGGGCCGTTGCCTCCTTGACCCGGTCAATGCGTTGACGCCCCCAATTCTGCCCCACGATCGGCGAGAGCCCCATGGACACGGCAAAAAGCACCGTCAAAAAGATGGACTCAATCCGTCCGGCCACCCCATAGCCCGCCACGGCCGCCGCCCCATATTGCGCGACGAAGGCGGTCAACACCGCTGTTAGGATGGGGTTGAGCATCTGCGCCAAGGCCGCCGGTCCGGCGATTTTCAGGACTGATTTCCACGCCGCCAGGACGGTGGCCCAAGTCGCCCCAGAGAAGCGGATGAGCCGCTCCCGGAAGACCAAAATCGCGATGCTGGCAAAAAGCGCAAAGGCCCGGGCGATCACCGAGGCGACGGCGGCCCCCTCAATCTCCAGGCGGGGAAAGGGGCCAAGCCCGAAGATGAAAAGGGGATCCAGGATCGCATTCACCGCAGCGGCGGCAATCATCACATAGCTCGGAAACTTTGCATCCCCCCGAGCCCGGATGATCGAATTGGCAATCATCGGCACCACGAGCAGGGGCGAGCCGAGATACCAAATCCGCATGAACTTTTCGATTTCAACGAGAGCCTCGGGCCCGGCGCCGAGCGCCGTAAACAAGGGCCGGATCGTCAGAAGACCAACAATCGTCACGGCCGTCACGATGACAAGGCTGAGCGATAAAGCATGGGTCGACAGCCTGCAGATCGTGTCGTTATCGCCCTCCCCAACGGCGCGGGAGACTACCGATGCGGTGCCCACGCCAAGCCCGATACCGAGTGCCCCGACGGTCAAAATCACCGGATAGCAAAAGGCAATCGCGGCCAGCGGCTCGGTGCCGAGCTTGGCGATGAAAAACACATCGACCGCATTAAACAGGATGATCGACAGGATGCCCCAGATCATGGGCACCGTCATCGCCACCAAATGGACGCGCACCGGCCCCTCCGTTAGGAGGGCGGCATCGGCATTGTTTGCAGGCGGCGGCGCATTCTCCGTGGGAGGTGTCGCTGGGGCGCCAGGCGGGGGTTTTTGGGTGGCCATAATCAGGTCCGGTCAGGCAAAGCGATGCCTTGACGCTATCGCCAAGGTGCCGACCTTACCAGCCGAACCCGCCCGTTCCGTGACCATCGATCAGTGTGCGAAGGCCCCGGACGGTTTCTTCATTTTGTGTTTCCGCGGGAAAATCATGTCGAGCACCACCGCCAGGGCCGGCAACACGGTGATCGCCATAATCATATTCACAAGGAACATAAAGGTGAGGAGCTTGCCCATATCCGCCTGGAACTTGAGCTCTGAGAAGCTCCAGGTGAACACGCCAACCGCTAGGGTGAGCGCGGTGAACACAACCGCGTTCCCAGTCTCATACATCGCTTCCTGGAACGACTTGGTGACATTCAGCCCCTCAGACAAATGGAACTGAATGCGGTTGAAAATGTAGAAGGCATAGTCCACCCCGAGACCGACCGCGAGCACCATGACCGGCAGGGTCGCCACCTTAAGCCCAATCTCCAGCTCCTTCATAAACCAATAGCCGAGGAAGGTCGCGATCGTGAGTGGCACGCAACAGACCAATGTCGCGCGCCAATCTTGGTAGGTCAGGAAGACCAAGAGGATGATGGTCGCATAGACCAAGAGCATCATCGGCAATTCCGAATCGTGGATCACCTCGTTCGTTGCCGCCGTCACACCCACAATGCCGCTTGCAAGGCGCACCTGAACGTCTTGGGAAGGATCGAAAGTCGCAACCGCCTCCGCGTCATCTCCGTGCACATATTTGGCATACGGAAATTCCTTGCGCCACTCTTCCACGGCTCCCGTGACCAGCTTAATCGTTTCCGCCTTGGCATCTTTGGTAAAGATGTGAACCGGCAAAATCGTGCATTCGGCATTAAGAAGGCGCGAGGAGGTTTCAACCGGTGTGATGGCTTGAACCATCGAGAATTGGTTGCGCGGTAGGGCTTGCCATTTTGGGTTGCCCTCATTCCAGCCGGCATTGATCTCTTTGGCCACGACCGGCAGGGAGGCGACCGACACCACGCCCGGCACGTTGCTCATATGCCAACTGAATTGATCGACATAGTTCATGTAATCGTACTTGATGCAGGCGTCCTTGGGCGTCTCCATGACAACGGTAAGCAAATTGAGGCCGACCGAGAATTTGTCCGATACCACGGCGCTGTCGATGTTATAGCGCGCATCGGGGCGCAATTCCGGAGCACCGGCATGCAGGTCGCCGATGTGGCGGCCTTGGCTTTGGATAAAGGAGAAGGCAAAGAGCCCAGCACCGATCAGCACAATGATCACCGAGACCGGCTTACGGGCTGTATAACCCAGCACCTTCATCGCCTTCATGCGCACACC
>JBCDJA010000337.1:0-3488 GCA_038748465.1 Pseudomonadota bacterium | reverse complement strand
GAATGGTGGCGGCCTGCGCGCATCTTGCCGAAATCAGAGCCTATTTTACTAAACCGACGAGCCATGTGGATCAGGATGATGTGCACTTTGTGCGCGACATCTATCGGACTGTCTCCGACCATCTGCCGGCAAGTGCGCCTTATTTGCTGCTGATCCTCGCGGGCCGGTTGGCCGAACCCTGGGTGGCGATCACCATGGCCTCCCAAATGAGCCCGAGCCAGGCGGGCGTCATTTTAAGCAGAACCGACCTTGCGGTGGTGGGCGATGTAATGGTCGATGATTTGGAGCGCCTGGCCGAGCAGGTCGTTGCGACGCGTCATGATCATTTCGATGCGGAGCGTATGGGATATCAGCTCAATGGCTTTGCGCGCCTTGCCAAAGGCCTCACGGAAACCTTGGGGCGAATGTCTGAGGAGGAATGGCTGAAGCGGGTGCGCTCTGCAAAGGTGCGCGTGGCCGATGCGGTCGAGGCACTGCTTGAGCGGGCGCCGAAGGTCGTCACGTCGGCTTTGCCGCTGTCGGTCCTCAGCGGATTTGGCAAATCGACCCCAAGGCGCCCGAACCTCCTCAAAAAGCCTGACCCGGATTTGCATGCCAGGGCCGTTGAGTATGTGCGGCTGCTCGGCGAGTTGCAGTTTTTGGCCAACGAGTTGGCGATCTCCCGCACGCAGATCGAAACCACCGAAGAGATCGGCCGCTTCCTCGACAAATATGCCGAGGACGTCCTCATCGCGATCCGCCATGCGCGCGATGGGGAAGAACAGGAAATCGTCTTTTCCCATTTCGGCGTTGCCCTTGAGATCGTGAAAGAGCTTCGCGGCCCGGAAGAGGCGCAATTGCTCCAGCGCCGAGGGGTTGCGGCCTCCAGCGCTGCGGCGTAAACCCGTCGGCCGGGGGTGGCCCGGTGCGACCGGGCGCGGCCCGGAGCGAACCACTGCGCTGGCCTCGACTTGACGCCCTGAAGTCCCCAAGCCCCTATATCCCATGGCTTTTTATTTTGCAGCGGCGCTTTTGTGCCTGGTTGTCGCCGCGATCCTTCTTGCGGCCCTGTTTGCCGGGGGCGGGGACCAGACCGGCTACGAGGAGGCTCGCACCGCAGAAAATGGCGCCGAGGCCGACCTTGCGATCTACAAAGATCAGCTGCGCGAGCTTGAGCGCGATTTGGATCGGGGCGTTGTTCATCCTGCCGAGGCTGAGGCCGCCCGGATCGAGATTTCGCGCCGGATCCTTGCCGCGGGCCGGCGTCTTGATTCGGCAAAGGCGGGAGAGGGAGAGCGCGCGAAAGCCCGCACCGGAGTGATCGTCGGTTCGGTTGCCGCGGCGCTCGTGTCGGCTCTGGCTCTTTATGGGCTTGCGGGCCGGCCGGACCTTGAGGACAAGGCGTTTCTAGACCGGGTGGATGAAAGCCTCACCGCGCCCCCGCTTGAGGAGCTGGGCGATGCGGAGCTGACGGCCCTTCTTGTGGACGCGGTGCGTCGCCGCCCAACCGACCCGCGTGGGTGGCGCTTGTTGGCAGAGCGGCTCAAACGGGAGGGCCAATTTGCCCCTGCGGCGAATGCCTATGGCCGTCTTTTGGAGCTCGAAGGGCCCTCTGCCGACGTGCTCGCAAGTTTCGGCGAGACCTTAACCCTTGCTGCCGATGGTCTTGTGACGGAGCAGGCCCGCTCGGCTTTTGAGCGGGCGCTCGAGGCTGATCCGACGGAGCCGACGGCGCGTTTTTATCAGGCGATTGCGCAAGGCCAACAGGGGGACACGGAAGGCGCTCTAGAGGCTTTATTGGCGCTTGAAACATCCCTTGACGAGGGGCCGGCCTGGTCGGTTGCTGTGCAAGAGGCCGTCGGATCTGCCATGGCCGCCTTGCGCGGAACCCTGCCAGCCGATGAGGCGTTTGCCCCGGCCGAGCCGCTCCCGCCGGCGAGCCCGTCTTCGCAGGTTGCTGCCGACCCGGCGGTCGGCGCGGTTGATGTTAACGCCATGGTGGCTGGGCTCGCGGCTCGGCTCGAAGACGCGCCCAACGATCCGGAAGGGTGGGTCCGGCTTGTGCGGTCTTATGTGGTGCTCGGCCGGGCGGATGAGGCGCAAGCGGCTTTTCGACGGGGCGTCGCGGCCTTGGCCGATAATCCCGCCGGCCTTGCCGGACTAATGGACGCGGGAGAGCGTTTGGGTCTTGTCGGCGGCGGGCAAGCGCCTACCTCCGGCGAAGACTGATTTGCGCGGCACAAACGGGAATCCGCAGGCCGCCTGAGTGAGCAACACCCGATGACCCGCAAGCAGTGGCGATTGACGATGATCGGCGGCGGCGTGACGGCCTTCTCCATCGCCGTCGCGCTCATGCTCTATGCTCTCAGCGATACGATTGTCCTCTTTTACACCCCCTCGGACCTGAACGCCGGCATTGAGGATCCGACCCGCACGGTGCGGTTGGGGGGCCTTGTCGCTGAGGGATCGGTGGTGCGCGGGGAGGGGCAGACGGTGCGCTTTGACATCACCGACACGGCCCAATCGGTGGAGGTCCGCTATACGGGAATTCTGCCCGATCTGTTTCGCGAGGGGCAGGGCATTGTAGCTCAAGGGCGGATTGGCGAGGATGGCATCTTCCGCGCAAGTCAAGTGCTTGCCAAACACGACGAAAACTACCTGCCCCCGGAGGCGGCTGAGGCCATAGAACGGGCAGGCCAAACCTTGGTGACCGACGAATGACGATGGGCATTGGAGCGGGGGAAAGCCGGGAGAGGGCGTATGCTGATTGAGCTTGGACATTTAGCGCTTGCCCTGGCGCTTGGCGTCGCTGCCTTGCAAGCGCTTGTGCCTCTTTATGGGGCGCATATCGGATCTGCGCGCCTCATGGCTTTCGGCAGCACAGCCTCTATCCTGCTGACCTTACTTGTTTGCTTTTCCTTCCTGGTGCTCACCAACGCCTATGTGACGTCAGATTTCTCTGTGCTGAATGTCGCGAACAATTCTCACCCGGCCAAACCGCTGCTCTATAAAATTTCTGGGGTTTGGGGAAACCATGAAGGGTCCATGCTGCTGTGGATCCTAATCATCGCCGCATTTGGGGCGGCGGTGGCCGCGTTTGGCCAAAATCTGCCCGACGATTTGAAAGCCCGGGTAGTGGGCGTGCAAGGCATCATCGCGTTTGCGTTTTTGCTGTTTATTCTGCTCACGTCCAATCCCTTTGTGCGGCTCGATCCCGCGCCCCTCAGCGGGGCCGACCTTAACCCCGTCCTGCAAGATCCTGCCCTCGCTCTGCACCCGCCATTTTTATATCTCGGCTATGTGGGCTTCTCGGTGGCGTTCTCGTTTGCCGTTGCGGCGCTGATCGCCGGACGGGTGGATGCGGCCTGGGCGCGGTGGGTGCGGCCCTGGACTTTGGCAGCCTGGGTCTTTCTCACCATCGGCATCGCGCTTGGCAGTTATTGGGCCTATTACGAGCTCGGCTGGGGCGGCTGGTGGTTTTGGGACCCGGTTGAAAACGCCTCCCTGTT
>JBCDJA010000336.1:0-3498 GCA_038748465.1 Pseudomonadota bacterium | reverse complement strand
TTTTGACGGGGGCTGACGGTTGCTAGGTTGCTTTGTTATCGGTCAGCGGCAGCGTCAGGCGGAATTCCGCGCCGTCGCCCGCCGTTGAGGCCCTGTCCGGTGCACTCTCGATGCTGCCCTCATGCGCCCGCAGCATCGCCCGCACGATCTGCAGGCCCATGCCGGTTCCCCCATCCTCCCTCCGCGTGGTGAAGAACGGCTCGAAGATCTGCTCCCCATTACCCGGAGCAATGCCCTGCCCATTGTCCCGAACGGTGATGCTGACGGCACCTTCAGGGGCCCCGGTCGCGGGCTCTAGCAGCAGCCGCGTTGCCCCATGCCGCACCGCATTATCAGCCAAGTGAGAAAATACAATCGCTGCATTGTCGCTTGAAAGGCCAAGCCGAAGCGCGGGGTCGACCCGGCTCTCAACCGCAAGCCCCGGGTGCGCCGCAGCCAAGGCCTCAACCATGGCGCCAAAGCGCACCGTACCGCCAAGCTCAGGATTGTCAGCCCTCGCCAGATCCCGCAACCGTTCGAGCAACACCGCCATGCGCTTGGCGTCGGCCTCGATATTGCCGAGGAAACGCTCGCGCGTTGCCGGGTCCATTGTCCCGTCGTCATCGGCGAGCACCTCGGCCGCGCCACGGATCGATGAGAGGGGCGTTTTCAGCTCGTGGGACACATGCGCTGCAAAGGTGTTCAAATAATCCGACCGATCAAAGAGGCGCTCAGCCATCGTCATAAAGCCGTCCGTTAAAAGAGCCAGCTCCCGCGTGCCGTAATGCTCCAGCGACTTGATCGCATCCCGGTCGCCTTTGCCGATTTGACGCGTCTGTTCGACAAGCCGGTGCAAGGGACCGGTGACAAGGCGGACAAAAGCAATGCCAACAATCAGAGCAATGAAGAAGATGAAAAGTGCCGCCAGGGCGACCTTGCCCCGCTCCCCATAAAGATGCCGGAGGATGTTTTCTGGCGTTCGGGATGCGTGGATAATGCCGACCAGGCGGCCGTCATGAAACACGGGCATCGCTGTAAAGACACGCAGATTGTTGCTCCGACTGAGCGAGGAGAGGGGCGGTGCGGGCTGCCCGACCGGGCGTTTGCGCAAGACACTGACAAACCGGCCCTTCATCGCTTCGCGCACCTCCTCAACGTGACCGAGCGACAAGCCAACCCCATCATAGGCCTGGATGATGCGCCCTTTCGCATCGAGCAGCACAAAGCCGGCAAGGGTCACGCGCTGGGTTTCGGCCACAATGCCTTCGAGTGAGGCTCCAAGCGCGAGAGCGTCGGCGCCCAGCGGTTCTTCAGCGGCAACCGGCGGGGGGCGGCGCGGCAGGCGTTTCGTGCGCGATAAATCCAAAACCGGCTCGATCGGCGTAAACCGCCCGCCGGAGAGGCTTTCATTGGCCTGCGGACGGGAGATGCCCCTTGGCATCGTGCCCGGCGGCGCGGCTGCAACGGTGTCTGCCATCACCGCAGCCAGAACAGCACTTTGAGCGATCAGCTCGCCTTCGGTTTGCCGCACCAATTGGTTCTCATAGAGACGAAAGAAAACGAGCCCTAAGAGCGGTAGCGCTAAAACGGCGATAATGAGGCCTGTGGTGATCATGCCGAGGGTCGGACGCCATTTCGGCTCGGCGCGGTAGGTCATGGCCCTGGCAATTCGGCTAGTCTGAACCCCAATCCGTGGACTGTGAGAATAATTTGCTCACAGCCTACTGCCGCAAATTTTGCGCGGATGTTGCGGATATGGCTATCGATCGTACGGTCCGACACATGGGTCTGCGCTCCGTAGGCGGAAGCAACAAGGTCGCTGCGCGAAAGCACTCGGCCGGGACGGCGCGCCAAAATCTCAAGGATCGCGATTTCAAGGCCCGTGAGCGCGACGGCGGTTCCGGCAAACGATGCCTGGTGGCAGGCCCGGTCAAGGGCCAGCGGGCCGACGACAAGCGGCTCGTCCGCCGTGCCGGCCTCGCCCGCGTTACGGCCCCGGACGCGCTTTAAGATCGCGGTGATCCGTGCCACCACTTCCCGAGGGCTGAAGGGTTTGGTGACATAGTCATCCCCGCCAAGCTCCAATCCGACAATCCGGTCGACCTCCTCTGATCGCGCCGAGAGGAACAGGATCGGCACATCAGACTGGCGCCGCACCTCGCGGCACACATCAAGCCCGTCCATTTCCGGCATGCCCACATCGAGGACCATGAGGTCCGGGGGGCGCAGATCAAACCGGGCAAGGGCCTCGCGCCCGGTGGCGGCCACATCGCTGGTCATGTCCGCGCGTGCCAGCGCATACACCAACACGTCCCGAATGTGCGGATCGTCGTCGACGATGAGGATATGGGGAGCCATCGGCAAAGGGGGCTTCTCAAGGGGCTGCGCGAAAAACCATCTGGCCCCATACCCAAACCGTCAATCGGGCGGTGTCAAGGCGCTGAAGGAGCGAGGGCCGACATGAGGCACTGCCAACACGCCCATGAACCGAGCCGCGCCATGGCGCGTCGTGAGTGCACATGAGGCCCCAAACCAACGGGTGCCCTCGCTGACCGCTAACGGAAGGACCGACCCATGTTTCGCTTGAAATCCACGCTCTTTGCCATCGGGGCGCTTTTTGCAGCCGACCTTGCCCTGGCCGCACCGGCTGAGGCTAACACATCGATTTCGTGCCCCCTCTCCCAAGCCCGACGCACCATCACCACCGATCTACCAACCGATTGGTGGACGACGCCGATGGTCAGCTCTTTAAGCGACACCAAGGTCATGACGATCGGCGACGAACCGGCGCTTGTTTGCGTCTATGGCGCGTCCGGGTCCATCCAGCGCAAGGCGCCCACGGCCCATTCGTGTACGGCGCGGACCGGCGGCTTTACCTGCCAGCCGATCTTTGTCGCTCTCCCAGTGCCCGGTATCGGGGCGCCGCAGACCTACTCAACCGGTCCGATCAGCATCAAGCAGACCTTCCTGTTCGACCTTGATAAGGGACGTCAAACCTCAACCGGGGCAGATGTTTGGTTCCAGGCCGAAACGACAGACCTCTTGTACCTTGTACCCCGCAATGGCGCACGTCTTGCGGTCGGCGATCGCTCCAATCGGGGATTTTCTGGATGTCAGTCGGCACGGTTCACGCCAGACCGGGTGTCGCTGCGCGATGTGCCCGTTGGTTCTTATGTGTGTGCCAAGACGAATGAAGGGCGTATCAGTCAATTCAGGGTCAACACCCTGTCCGGCTCTCCGAAGGTCTTGAAGGTCGGGTATACAACCTGGAAATAAGACGAAGACCGATCAAGGGTCTTACCCAAAGAGCCTTAAAGGCCTTTAAGGCGGCGCAAAACAATTAAGTGGCACAGCCTTTTGCAAGGGGCTGTGCCATTTCTCTTTATCAATCCTTAGACGGAAAGTTCCTCGTCATCTTCGCAGCTGATGGTGCGGACAAGCGATAAAATCCGCCGCCGAACGGCCGTTGAATTGATCCGCGTAAAGGCTTTATTGAGATGCAGTCCCTCAACGAGTGAA
>JBCDJA010000335.1:0-3500 GCA_038748465.1 Pseudomonadota bacterium | reverse complement strand
GAACAATTGGGTGTTATCCGGCGCCCGAACGCTAAGCGGGTCGCCGCTTCTTGCCAACGATCCGCATCTGGCCTTCACCGCCCCCTCGCTCTGGTATCTGGCGCACCTTGCGATGCCGGACGGGCCGCTGGTCGGCGGAACGATCCCGGGGTTTCCGACGATCTTTCTGGGGCACAACGGCCAGGCGGCCTGGGGCATGACGAATACGGGCACGGATGTGCGGGACGTTGTGGTGCTTGCGCTCACCGATGAGGGACGGGCCTATCAGACGAGCGACGGACCTGTGGCATTTACAACGCGGACGGAGAAAATAGGAGTGCGTTTCGGGAAGGATGAAACGCTTTCCCTCCTATCGGGCCCCTTTGGCCGGGCGCTTCCAGCAAGCTCTGCACGGTTGCGCGGCCTCGACCCGGCGGAGACGTTGCTGGGCCTTCAATGGACGTTGTTTGAGCCCGGCGATCTGACCGCGGTCGCGGCAATCGATGCGCCCAAGGCAAAAGACTGGTCGAGCTTTGTTACCGCGCTCGATGATTTTTCCGTCCCGATGCAGAATGTTGTCTATGCGGATGCCTCAGGTCGCATCGGGCTGGTGATGCGATCGCGCGTGCCGACCCGCCCGCTCGGCCATCCAAGCCGCGGGCTCTACCCGGCCCCCGCCAAAGCGGCCGCAACCACGTGGAGCGGATTTGTGTCGACCGGAGAGTTGCCGACGCTTGCCGACCCGCCGGACGGGCTCATCATCACGGCCAACAATCAAATCGTCCCGGATGACTATCCCCATTATTTGACCAGCGAATGGGCCCCGGCTTATCGGGCTCGCCGGCTCACTGAGCAACTTAACGATGTGGGGCAGACCGACCTAGACTATTCAGCCGACCTACAAATCGACAACACATCCCTTTTTGCGCGCGATCTCCTGCCGACCCTGCTTAAAACCCCCGCGCCGTCGCCAAATGCCGAGGCGGTGCTTGACACACTGCGCGGCTGGGACGGCGACATGCATAAAGACCGCGCCGAGCCACTCATCTTCATGGCGTGGATGCACGCCCTGTCGACGGCCGTGCTCGCCGACGATTTCGGCAAGGACTATGACGGCGTCCTTCCCTTCAGGCCCCAGTTCTTGGAAGGGGTGGTGACCGAAAACCCCTCAGCGGCGCCCTGGTGCGATGATCAAACCACCGACGCCCTGGAGCCGTGCTCGGCGCTCCTCGGTCCTGCCCTGGTAAAGGCCCTTGAGGCGCTCGAGGCGACTTACGGCAGCGACCGCGAGGCGTGGCGCTGGGGCGCGGCCCATGAGGCCGTTCACGAGCACCTCCCCTTTGCCGGGTTCCCGGTGATCGATCGCTTTTTCAACATTCGGGTGGACACCGGAGGCGGGCCTTACACGCCCAACCAAGGGGGGATCAATTTGGCCTCTGACCGACCGTTCCAGAACCGGCATGGGGCTGGGTTTCGCGGCCTTTACGACCTGTCAAACCTCGATGCCTCGCACTTCATGATCGCCACGGGCCAGTCAGGCAATCCGCTGTCCAAATGGTACCGGAACTTCAGTGAACCTTGGGCAGACGGGGTGTATCTCACCATCCCGACCGACCCTGAGGTCTATCGGGCCGAGGCCGCCGGTATTTGGGTTTTGCGCCCGCCTGAGCCCTCTCCTTAAGGCGGGCTTAATCCGGCGGCGTTAAGGCTGGGCGGGAGCGTAGAGTGTGCGTAACCGCGGATGGGCCCATGGCGTCTCCCGATCAGCCAATCATCATCAAGAAAATCAAGAAGGGCGGCCACGGTCACCACGGCGGCGCGTGGAAGGTCGCCTACGCGGATTTCGTGACCGCCATGATGGCGTTCTTCCTCTTGATGTGGCTCATCAATACCACCTCACCGGAGCAGAAACGCGGCATCGCCGACTATTTCGCCCCGGCAAGCGTGAGTAAGACCACAAGTGGGGCCGGCGGCTTGTTGGGCGGGCTCTCCTTTTCGGACGATGGCGCGCGGGCGAACGGGTCCCAATCGCCAAGCATGGAAGCGTCCAAGCCGAAAACCCCGAAAAAGCAACGCGATACCGAATCCAACGCCGATGACAATGGCGAACAGGCCGGCGCTGACGAGGCCAACGAACTCATCAAGAAGGCGATCCTTGAGGCCGAGAATTCCGCTTTCGAAGCAGCCGAGCAGAGCATTCGGCAGGCGCTGCAGGACCTGCCGGAACTCACCGAACTGTCAAAGCACATCCTGATTGAAGTGACGCCCGAGGGCATGCGCATTCAACTCGTCGACCAGGAAGGCCGGCCGATGTTCGCGCCTGGCGCGGCCGAACCCTTGGACCGGGTGAAGTCCCTGCTGCGCGTTGTGGCCGATTCGATCGACCGGCTGCCGAACCGCATTACCGTCTCTGGCCACACTGACGCGGCCCCCATGTTCAGAAAATCGGGCTATTCGAATTGGAACCTCTCGGCCGAGCGGGCAAACGAAGCGCGCAAGGTGCTCGCGGCCGCCGGGCTCGACCCAGATCGTTTCTTTGCGGTTACGGGAAAAGCCGGTTCAGAGCCCCTCTTCCCCGACGATCCTTTTATGGCGGCAAACCGCCGAATCAGCATTTTGCTCTTGCGCGAGGCCCCGGTCTTACCCCCCAATCACCGCCTCTGAGGACGGACCGGAGGGCCTGAAGCGCTCGCCTCCCTTCGCGGATCGGCACCCCTGGCCGACCGGCCGCCCCTTCCCCCTTCCGGTCTGGAACCGCCTATGGACCCGGTGGCCGTTTCCACCTTTCATTTATGGCTGACCTTCGCCGTCATTCTCGCCGCGATCATCGCTTACGCGCTTGACCGGTGGGCGATCGAGATTGTCTCCGGCGCGATCCTCGCCTTTCTCGTTCTCGCGTTTGAGTTCCACCCCTTGCCCCCTTTGGCCGCGCAGGGCACCAACCCTGGCAGCCCGGGCTTGCGCGGGATCGAGCTTCTGGAGGGGTTCGCGAACCCGGCTCTGATCAGTATTTTGTGTCTTCTCATCATCGGCCGCGGCCTTAACCAAACCGGCGCGCTCGAGCTACCGACCCGGCAGGTGATGGCCATCGGCCTTTCCCATCCCCGCCGCCTGCTTGCCAGCATGTTCATTCTTGCCGGGGCAATCAGTGCGGTGATGAACAACACGCCGGTCGTTGTGATGTTCATCCCGATCATCGCCGGCATTGCCGCGAAACTGAAGCGGGCGCCGAGCCAGGTGATGATGCCGCTGAGCTATCTGTGTGTGCTTGGCGGCATGACAACGGTGATCGGCTCATCGACCAACCTGATCGCCGTTGAGGCCGCGTTCGAGCGCACGGGCGAGGAAATCGGATTTTTTGCCTTCACCGAATTTGGGTTGATTCTTGCCTCGGTCGGCGCGCTTTACACCTTGTTCGTTGCCCCGCGTCTCCTTCCGTACAAAGAAAGCCTTGGGGATGACGCGCCGCTCTCCGGCAAGCATTACCTGGCCGAGGTGACAGTGCATCCGGGCCATCCGCT
>JBCDJA010000334.1:0-3506 GCA_038748465.1 Pseudomonadota bacterium | reverse complement strand
TTTGAAAGATACATGATTAAACATAAATAATTCGATCATTTATCGATTTACCATTCAGGAGCGCGGCCACTCGCGCGGGCAAGGCATACAAACACCTACCTGGAAGCGCCCATTCTCGACCCGTGGCAGCGACCTTGGTGCCCCTGACCTTACCCTTGTATCGTTCCTCCGCACGATTGAGGCTGGGAGTGCCGCAACGCCCAAGGCCGCGTGTTCTCTATCCCGGCGCGCCGTGAGGCTCACCCCTCGAGCAAGCGGCGGTCGTCCGGTGCCTCGCTTCGCGATCCGTATCTATCGAGCCATCAATCTCCCACAGAAGGGGGGCTCGGCCAAGCGCTGCAAAGATAGGGCCTTGGTTGCCCGCAAAAAATTTGTAGACAGAGTATTAGTAGCCGATGGTCATCAATGCGGCGTTTACCCCGGCATCAAGGTCCTCGGCCGGGACACCCCCGATCACAGGCGGCACATAACATCGAAGATAGGGGTGCGTCCCATAGGTTTCCAGCACGCATGGGTCGAGCCCTCCTGATTCGAAAAGCTCGTTCATGATCTCTGCGGTCGGGCGGGCGAGATAGGCGTTGTCCTTCTTGCCGCGCAAGCCGGGGTCATTATTGGTGCACAAACCACCTTCTTGCACAAAGCCAAAGGTGTCGACCTCGGTGTTGGAGATAACACCCGCGACGGCGGCAAGGGGGCCATCCGGCGTTTCGATGGTTGTGATGCCTGGCCCCCCCGAATCGCCCCCACAAAGGCTGGTCCGCTTGGTCGTATCGACCGTGATAATATCGTCCGGTGTGCCCTCAATGTTTAATCGTGCAAGCCGTACTGTGTTATCGTCGTTGCCGGAGTAGCTGATAAAGCCCGTGCCAAAGATGCTGAGCGGGCTGTCAATGCCGCGTCCGGGCCCGACATAAATCCGCAGCAGATCCTCAGATCCGACCCGGTGAAAATGCTTTTCAGCGATGAGGATTGCAACATCATTCCGTGTTCGAAAGCCATCACCGCGCACATAGTCCGGATGCATAACAAAGGTAGCATCGCCCAGAAAGGATGAGACGCGCCCCCTTTCCGGATGGTGGTAGAACGCACTCGTACTAATTTGCCCCGTGCGTCCCCCGTCGGTTCCGTCAATCCTGGCCGCCGTCTCAACACAATGGGCGGCAGTCAGGATCACTCGTCGCGAGATCATGGCACCGGTGCAAAAGGCGCTGTGGCCAAGGTGCCATTCCACAACGCCTGGGTGACCGAGAACGATCTCACCGCCCCTCAACGATTGCTCTCGCTCTCCGATGGCATCCTCAGCCAAACTGGTTTCGGCAAGGGCTGCGAACAGGGCTGTGGCAAGAAGCATTCGCCTAAGGAGGGACGTGCAGGTGGCCCATGCTTTCATCGATGATACCGGTCCTGTTGAGACAGTCATGTTGAATGAGGGTGCCCGCATTAGATCATGTCAACGAACATCAATGTACAGAAGGGGCCTATTCGATCCGTGGAGTAGGAAATGCCGATGGGCCTATCGGCGAGCAGGGCCGCCACGACGATCTTCTTCACATCCTCGCTCCCAGGACCGGAAGCCAAATAGAGGGATCGATTGCAGTCGAACAGAAGATCTTGATTGATGTCGACCTGAAAGCGCCCGTCCTCAATCTTGGCAGCGACCTTGGTGACCCTGACGTTACCCTTGTATAGCTCCTCCGCCTTTACAGGGGCCGCAAATAAAACGGCGCCTAAGGCCGTTGCCAAGGCTGCCGAGACGACCAGTCGCTTCACCATCGTATCTCTCCCTGAACGCGTGTGCGCTGAGCACACATGGCTAACTCTGCCTGGTACGTCTCCCCCTTGGTATCTTAAGGGCAGGGTAGCGCCGATCAAATCGGCATGCGAGGCATTTTATTTGACAAACCGGGCACCCCGCGGTGTCATGCCGTCCTTGTACAAACTGATAGGTGTCCTTTACCCACAAAAAACGGCCTCCTGCGTAAAGCGATCACGTTTTGCGCCGCTTCCGCGCCCGTTGATAACCATGGCCGTGCTACACAGAGCAGGGTCGTCTTTGGCGCGCAGGGCTGGACGGCGAACGAACACCAACGCTTAGGCAAAACACCAACGAATTAGGGGGGAATGAATAATGGTGCCACCAAGCTGGGGCTATGCGCTCCTAACACTCGCCGCGGGCCTTGGTATTCCGGTCTTGGCCGCGCTCAACTCCCATCTCGGCACAAAGCTGCAAAACCCCGTGGCGGCCTCCATGGTGGTGTTTGTTGTGGGCGGCCTTGCCTGCCTGCCCTTCGTGATGATGAACCCGCCGGACCCGGCCCGATTTTTCCAGGCCGCCCATCCGGCGTTTTATTTTGCGGGCGTCTTCGCGACGCTCTATATCCTTAGCATCACCTTTGTGGCCCCGCGGATCGGCGTCGGCAATGCGGTGTTTTTTGTGCTGTTTGGGCAATTGATCTCGGCAGCGATTATCGACCATTTCGGACTGCTTGGGGCGAGCCCCGTACGGATCGATCTTAACCGCATCGCGGGGCTCGTCTTGATGGCCGCCGGGGTGTTTCTTGCAAAACGCCCAATCGATGCTCTGTAAGGTGATTTATGGGTGGGCGCCGGTGCCGGCTCCAGTGGCAGTGTGTGCCAGGGTGTAAGCGCATGACAGAGGGGGACAGCACATGGCACGCGAGCCGGTAATGACAGTAGAGGAACTGACGGCGTTTCTCGATGAGGTGTTCCCGCAGGTGCGCGGCCAGATGATCATCGAAGCCGTGGGGCCGATGACGGCCCGGGTGCGGATGCCGGTCGACGAGGCGAATCTGCGCCCCGGCGGCACGGTTTCGGGCCCGTCGATGTTCACGCTGGCCGATTGCGCGTATTACGCGGCGACACTGGCGATGATCGGGCGCCAGGCGCTGACGGTCACCACCTCGTTGACCATCAATTTCCTTTCAAAACCGCCGGCGGCGGACTTGGTGTGCGACGCGCAAATCCTCAAACTAGGACGCCTGCTGAGTGTCGGCGAGGCGATGATCTGGTCGGCCGGGCGCGATGATGGACCGGTGGCCCATGCCAGCATCACCTATGCCATACCCCCAGCGCGGTAATGACGGGTCGCGTCTGCGGCTGGCGATCAAAGATAAACGGTCAGTCGTCGGTTCATCCCCGTGCATGCGGGGAACGCATCGGGGCCAGCGATTTGCAATGCTGGCACACCGGTTCATCCCCGTGCATGCGGGGAACGCTTTATCAAACACAGACAGCCGGCGGGTGAACTCGGTTCATCCCCGTGCATGCGGGGAACGCAACCCTGACACTCACACCGTGAGCTCGACCCCCGGTTCATCCCCGTGCGTGCGGGGAACGCCGGCACCTCGTGAGGTGCAGTGGGTGATCTGGCGGTTCATCCCCGTGCGTGCGGGGAACGCCTTGTTTCACGGGAAAGCCCAAAGGCGTCGCCCGGTTCATCCCCGTGCGTGCGGGGAACGCGTTACAGGCCGGCTGTGTGTCGCTCG
>JBCDJA010000333.1:0-3516 GCA_038748465.1 Pseudomonadota bacterium | reverse complement strand
GGTCGAAGCCGCCGCTGCCCTGGTGCGCGATACCATGGAAGGCCAAATTGGCGGAGCCATCGCCGCCGGCTTGAACGCGCGCGGCAAATCCACCGACGATGCGGTTCTGGTTGCCTTTGGCGGCGCAGGCCCCATGCATGCGTGCGGCATCGCTGAGCATGCCGGCGTCAAACACGTCTTTGTCCCAAGGCTCGCAAGCGTGTTCTCGGCTTTTGGCATCGGCCATTCGGATGTTCAGCATACCTATGACGTAATGATCAACGGCGATGCGTCGGACAAAATTTCCTCCCTAGAGGAAAAAGCCCTGCGGGAGGTGCGGTCTGAAGGCTTTGACTCTGAAACCGCGCAACTCAGCTGGGCGCTTGGAGACGGGGGATCGTCATTTGACGGCCGCGCGGCTGACGTCTCGGCTGGGCTCCTGAAAGCCCATGGCTCGGGCACCGAAGCCCTGTCGCTTACCGCCCGCGTTGACTTGCCGAAAACCCACTTGTCCGCGGTCGCGAAATCGAGCGGAAAGCCGGCAAGCTTAGGCACCAGATCGGTCGCCTGGGACGGCGCCAATGCGGTCGAAACCACGATCTATGCGGGCGACGCGCTCAACCACGGTGTCGGCCCCGTTGCCGGCCCCGTTATCGTGCAAGCCGATGACACAACGGTGTGCGTCCCGCCAGGGTGGACACTGACGGTCGATGAAAACAATCAATACAGAATTGCTAAGGAGGGCTGATCGATGGGCCAATATCAACGCGAGCGTATAACCGAATATCTCGATATCGATCTTAATACGGAGAAGTGGTGCTGCCGCAAATGCGATCAAGAGATCGGCGATGCGCGCAAGCCCTACAAACACGGATTGCTCGTCGCCAAGCGCGATCCGCGAGAGGTGCACCGCCCCCTGATCGATCCCGAGCGTTACGACTACACCTTCGCGCCGGACCCAACCTGGTGCCAAATCCTCGAATATTACTGCCCGGGCTGCGGCACCTTAGTGGAGACGGAATATCTGATGCCGGGTCACCCCATCACAAACGACATCGAACTTGATGTGGACTGGTTTAAACGACGGGCCGACAAACGGGCCAAAGAAGCCGCAAACGCGGCACAGGAGGGCTAACCCATGCGTCAAGTCAGTGTTGATATCGGGGGGACGTTTACGGACTGCTTCATGATCTGGGATGACAAACAGATCGAAGCCAAAGCCCGGACGACCCATTACAATCTTTCCGAAGGCTTCATGGGGTCATTGCATGATGCCTGCGAGCAATTGGGTATTCCGCTCAGCGAAGCCCTGCCGGCCATCGACAGCATTCGCTATGCCACAACCCTTGGCACCAATGCCCTGATCGAGCGGGCCGGGCCCCGCCTTGGCCTCATCACCACCGCAGGCTTTGAAGACACGGTGCTTATTGGCCGCTGCCGGCAATATGCCGACGGGCAAACCGCCTTCGACCAGGCCAATGTGCCGGGGGCGGACCGGCCTGTGCCGCTCATCCCGCGCGATTGCATCGTGGGGATCCGTGAGCGGATTGACTACAAGGGCCGGGTGAAAATTAAGCCCGATGCGGAGGAAATCCGCAGCCAGATCCGCAAGCTTGTCAACCGGGGTGTCCGCGGCTTTGTCGTGGCGCTGCTCAACTCGGTGAACAACACCGACCACGAAGACTTTGTGGAAGAAATCCTGCTTGAGGAGTTCCCCACCTCGTTCCTGGGCTCCTTCCCGGTTGTGTGCAGCCACGATATCTCGCTCAAGAAGGGCGAATATGCCCGCACCATGTCGAGCATCATCGCGGCCTATCTGCACCGGGAAATGCAATTCGGGCTTCGGTCCCTTGCCACAGCCCTGAAGAGCAACGGCTATCGCCATCCTATGCAGGTCGTGCACAACACCGGCGGCATGAGCCACCTAAACCGTACCCATGCGCTGCAAACTGTGCATGCGGGGCCAGTGGCCGGCATTACGGGGGCGGAGCAATTCGCCCACGAACTCGACATCGACAATCTGATCACCACCGACATGGGGGGCACCAGCTTTGACATCGGCCTCATCGCCGGGGGCGGCATCAGATTTTATGAGTTCTCACCGGTGATCGACCGGTGGCGGGTCGATGTGCCGATGATGTATCTGTCGGCGCTTGGCGCCGGGGGGGGCTCCATCGCGCGCTATGACAGCACCAACAAATCCATTGCCGTGGGCCCGAAGTCAGCTGGCTCTGACCCGGGACCTGCCTGCTTTGATATGGGCGGCACGGAAGCGACGGTGACCGATGCCAATCTGGTTCTCGGTTACATCAATCCGGACTATTATGACGAAGGGCGGATGAAGCTGAATGTCCGCCGGGCCGAGCGAGCGCTCTTGCGCGTTGGCAAGCCCCTTGGTCTGTCGGCAGAAGACACGGCCGTCTTGTCCCGTCAGGTCGTCGACAACAACATGGCCCAGGGCATCTTCAAGGAAGTCGCGCTCAAGGGCTTCGACCCGCGCAAATTTGCCTGCCTTGTCTATGGCGGCAATGGGCCGACCCACGCCTGCGGCTTTGCCGAGGGCCTCGACATCCGAGAGCTGATCATCCCCACTAACAGCGCCATCTTCTCGGCCGTCGGCGCGGGCAATATGGACCAAGTCCATATCTATGACCGCACCTGCTACATCTATCTCTTCAACGCCAGCCAGCGGGCGCTGTTGCAAGATTATGAGGAGATCAACGGCATCATCGCGGGCCTTAAGGAAAAAGGCCGCCGGGACATCGTTCGCCTCGGCTACACCGATGACGATGTGCGCCACAAAGTGGAGTTTGATCTTCGGTACGGGGATCAGCTCGCTTTGACGACCATGGAATGCCCCTACGACCGCTTCGATAACCAAAAAGAGGTGTTTGACGTGGTTCGCCGCTTCCACGCCTCGTTTGGGGAGCGGTTCGGCGAAGGCAGCCAAACACCGGAAGTGGGCGTGAACCTCAATAACATCCGGGTGGTGAGCTATGTGCCACTCGACAAGGTGGCGATCACCGCGAGCACCAATGGCAATGGTCATGGCCTCGGGGCCCGCAAAGCCGATGCGCAAAAGGGCTCACGGCGCGCTTATTTCCAGAAGGCGGGCGGGTTTGTCGACACGCCGGTCTACGATTATGAGGCGCTCGCCATCGACGAAGCCATCAGCGGCCACGCCATTGTGGAAGCACCGCATACGACCATTGTGGTCTATCCGGGCTGGACGCTGAAGGTAACCGACAAGCAATACATCTCGCTCAAACATGAAGACGCCTGAGGCGGGGAGGAAACATCATGAATATTCAACCGCAACCCGGTGAACTGTCCGACGAGGACTTCGAAAAGGAACTCAAAGGCTTTTTGGAAGAGCAATTGCTGTTCCGCGGCCCCGATCCGGAGATCATGAAAAGCCATGCGCTTGCGCCGTACACTGAGCGCGAGAAAGAAGCCATGGCGACCGATCTCGACATCGTCTCGACAACGGTCATCCGCAACCGTATGCAGATGATCGCCAATGAGGCCAACGAGATC
>JBCDJA010000332.1:0-3519 GCA_038748465.1 Pseudomonadota bacterium | reverse complement strand
GTCCCCCTGGAGCTGCCGCCTGATCAGGCGATGGTCGATGGGCCAAGCAAGGGGGGGGGCGACGCGGTGATCGTCCTCAACACCGCCGAGCAAACGATCAATCTCGGGCCCGTCCCTGCAGCAGCGCGACTTTCGGTCAACCGGGGCTTCAGTGCGCCCATCAAAGTGCGCCAAGCGCTGTCGATCGATGACCGATTGGCCCTCTTCCAATCGGACACCGACCTCTTTAACCGATGGGAGGTCGGCCAAAGTCTTGTGCGCGATTTCATGCTGGGCGCCATCGGCAAGAAGGGCGGTGCCGGAGACAAAGGCTTGCCCCCAAGCGCCCTGCCCCCCTTTGTTGAAGTCCTCGCCTCCCATCTTACCTCCGAGGCAATCGATCCGGCCCTGATGGCCCGCATGATGTCGTTGCCCGCCGCCCCGGAGCTTGCCCAAGCCGTCGACACGGTCGACCCGGCTGCGATCGTCAAGGCGCGGGACTGGGTGGCCGGCCACATCGCCAAAGAATTGCGCGACTTGCTCATCGCTCGGCTCGATCGTCTGCCAACCGATGGGGCCTTCTCGCCAAGCGCGGATCAGGCGGGACGCCGGGCGTTGCGCCGGACCCTCCTTACCCTTCTGTCCGCGACCGACACCGAGGCGGTGATCGAAAGAGCTGAAAGCCTTTACGAACGTATGCAGAACATGACCGACCGGATCACCAGCCTCAGTGCCGTCAATCATTTGGACGATGCCCGGCGGGAGGGACTTTTTGCACGGTTTTACGAAACCTGGTCCCATGATCCGCTGGTGATGGATAAATGGATGGGCCTTCAGGCCACGTCGCGCCGGCCGGGCACATTCGACCGTGTGAAGACCTTGATGCGCGACAGGGTCTTCGACCTTGAAAACCCGAACCGGGTTCGCGCGCTTTTAGGCATGTTCGCCATGCACAATCTGGCGGCCTTTCACGATGCCTCAGGCGCCCCTTACTCATTTTTCATGGATCGGATCGTCGACATCGACCGGCTTAATCCCATGCTGTCCTCACGCCTCCTCCCGGCCGTCTCCGAATGGTCGCGCCTTGAACCAGCACGCCGGGCGCTGCTGAAACAGGCACTCGAGACTCTTGCCCACACGGAAAATCTGTCGGCGAATTTGCTCGAGGTGCTCGAAAAGACACGCCGGACCGAGACAATCGACGCATAAGGGGATTAGGGCTGGTCTCGCGATTAACGATTCGGTAACACCCTAGGGGCGAATCGTTTAGGGTTCGTCAGTATTACGGAACAATCCTGACACTTAGGCAGATAAAGCCATGGAGAGACCAAGCGACAGAATGAGCGACGCGGGTCACCCTGGCGATCCCCCAGTGAACGGTCCCCCCGCGAGCGATCCCACCATGGCCGATCCCACCGCTGGCGAAAGCGAGCCCTCACACCCCCAAAAAGCTTCCCTACTGAGCCGGATCTTGTCTGGCGCCACCGGCCCCGGCGCGCTTGCTGGCGTACTTGGCCTTGCCTTCATCGCGACCTTTGTTGCGCTCTTTCTCATCCAAGATGCACGCTACCAAGGCGATCTGCGTAAGCAGGAGGAGGCAGCAGCGCTCATCGCCCGCCAGCTCGAAGGCCGGTTCGTTCAGGCGATCGAAAATGGGACCCAATTCGCTGCCCGTGCCGCCAGGGCCACCGCAGCACAACCGGCGCAGATCGAACAATCCTTCGAGCCCCTGCTGGAGCGCAGCCAGTTTGTCGATCAGCTGAAAGTTTCTGATCGGATCGATGTTCGGGACGGCGGCGATCAATCCCTCGATGACACGGCCCGAGCCCTAAACGGCACCAACCGGGGCAACACCTCCCTCTCGCTGATCCGGATCGACACCAATGGGGTGCGCGAGCAGCGCCTCGCCGTCGCACGCACCCTCCCCATCCTGCAGCACTCCGAGCGGACGATTTATGCGGTGCTGTCAAAAGGCCTCTTTGATGCCTCGCTGCAGGAGGTCATCGAGGCCGGACTTGCCCCCCAGAGGGCACAGGCCTGGGTGACCGCACAAACGGGGGATGTGTTCCTCACCGAGCAGCGGTCGAGCGCAGCCGATTTGCAGTTTTTTATCGACGCCCGGCGCGATGTCGAAACGGGCCGCATTCTCGGTGCCAACCAGCTCGCCGGGGTTTCGGTCTTCTATCACCAACCGTCCGAGGGCGAGCGCTTGCTGGTGGCCGAGGCACCCTTGGGGGATCTGCCGCTTAGATTCAGCTACGCCATGCCCGTCGCCCATGGGCTTGGGTTGTGGTCCGGCGAGATGTTCGTCGTCTTGGGCTCGCTCGGACTCTTAGCAGCCCTCAGCGGGGCGACCCTTTTGTTCCTGGCCGACCGATCCGGGCGTTATCGACACCGGGCGGAGCAAGCGCTGTTCCTCAACCGGATCTTTTCCCAGGCCGAATGCGCGGCGCGCGCTGGCAGCTGGTATTGGGACGGGACCGAGGGGTGCCTTTACGCCTCCCCGGGCCTCATGCGATGGCTCGGCTATGAAGCCCGCGCCCAATTGTTAGACCTCAACGATCTGCAAGCGCTTCTCCATCCCGACGATCGCAAATTGGCTCACAAGACGCTTGAGGCGCTGAAAGCCGGCCGCCGTCGCGTCTCTGTTGATTTACGCCTGCGCGGGGCAAGCGGCGAGTTTGTGTGGGCGCGGATCCGGGGCGTGCTCGGCGAAGCCGATCTGCCTGAGGACCTGGACCCAACCTTGGTGCAGTCCATGACCGGCGGGCTTGCCTCGCCGTTCCTCTTCGGTGGCGCCTTTGACGTCGGGCAGGAAAAACAACGCCCCCCCCGAGAGGCTCAGCAATCGACGGTGACCGAGCGGCGCCTGCGCGAGGCGATGGAGCGGTTTGCCGAGGCCTATGGCCTGTGGGACGAGGCGGGCAGGCTTGTGCTGTGCAATGCGCCGTTTCGCGGCCTCAAGGCGCTCACCTTCGATGCCGCCCAAACCGCGCTTGGGCAACCGATTGAGATCGAAAGCGATGCCGGGCGCACGTTTCAGGTGCGGGCCGAGAAGCTTAAGGACGGATCGCTTGTCGCCGTCGGCCAAGACCTTACCGATATCCTTGAGGCCGCGGCGGTCGTTGAGAACCGCCAAGCCCTCGTGGGCGAGGCCGCCGCCGATATGGAAACGGCGCTGTCGACGATTGAGCACCTGCGCACCCAGCTTGCCAAAAAAGCGGAAGAAGCTGAACGGGCCGAACAGGTTGCAAGCGGCATGCTGAGCAATGTGAGCCATGAGCTGAAGACCCCCCTCAACGCAATTATCGGCTTTTCGCAAATCCTCGAAGGGGACAGCGAGGCAAAACTCAGTCGCGACAAATACCGCGACTATGCCGGCGACATCCTGATGAGCGGCAACCATCTGCTCGATTTGGTCGATGAGATATTGCTCAAATCGTCCCTCGATGCGGGCCGGGTAAAGCTGACACCGGACGATGTGAACCCCACGGACCTGATCGAGGCGGGTCTGCGGGCCTCAATGGCCGATGCACGGCG
>JBCDJA010000331.1:0-3520 GCA_038748465.1 Pseudomonadota bacterium | reverse complement strand
GGCTGCATGGCCCATGTCGAAACCGCCTTGCAGGCGGTGGGCCTTTCATCGGAGTAGCATCGCCTGCTGCGGCCACCCCATCCATTCCTTGCGCGGCAAAAAGGCCCCCCGAACGCCACGGCAACAAGACGGGGGCCCGAAGCCCGCAAGGCCTTATCGCGGCTGCCCGCCCGCCAAGGCGTTTGGGCCGGCGCCCGAGGGGCCCTGTTTGAGGCCTACCAGGCAGGGTGGAACCGGAATTGAACCGGGTGCGTGGTCTCACGGCGATCGGGCACGGCGATGCCAGCACCCTTGCCTTCCCCAAGCTTGCTGAGAAGAGCGAAAACGCAACGCTTTGGCAAGGGCGGACGCGTCGGCCTTTGTCAGTTGGCCCAGTGTCAGTCGGCCTTTGTCAGTCGGCGGTGGGGGGAGATTTCTTGGCCGCTGCTTTTGCTCGGCTACGGCGCGGTGCCGGTTTTTTCCCTGCATCTTCCGCCTCCTCCGGGGCGGCCACCCGCCCCTCAAGGCTGGAGAAATCAATCATCACGGTGTTCTTTGCCCCGGCAGGGTCGGCCAAGGTATCGAGCAAACGAAGCTTTAGGATGTCCGGATTGTCCTTCACGAGGCGCGCCGCATTGGAAAGCGCCCGCAAGGAGGCTGTTTGCCCCCGCGCCCGCTCCATCTGAGCCTCGGCGTCTTTTTGCGCGAGTGGCACCGCGGCATAGGCGGCCCGAAGCTCGCGCCCAAGCATGAAATCGCGGGGCTCGACGGCATGGATTGTCACACCATGCTCCGCATGCAGTGTTTTGAGCCGCTCAAGCAGCGCGGACCCGAGCGCGCCGCGGTCTGCAAGCACCTCATCAAGTGACAGCCCAGACACAAGCTCGCGCAAGGGCACTTGGCTCGCCTGGTGCAGCATCCGCTCCACCTCGCTCGGCGTGGTGACGGCCAGGCCCTTCGTTAGGGATCTGGGATCGTCGATTGAATATCGGATCAGCAGACTGATTTTAAGGCCCAGCGTGTCTTTAGTGAGGATCTCCTGGCCGGGCACGACGAGCCAGGCTTGGCGCTTATCAAAGCGATAAATGGTCCGCCGCCAGGGATGGACCCAATACCGGCCGGGCGGCAAAAGCTCGGTGAAGCGGCCCTTTTCATACGCCAAGGCCCACTCGAAGTCATGCACGATGGTGACCTGAAAGGGCCCTCCGGGCCGGCCATAACGGGGCCCGCGCGCCTGCACCAAAACAATCAGCAGAAGGGCTAGGATGGCGAGATAGAGCAGGATGTCCATGGCCGTTACCCCCGTTGCGGGCGACGATTGGCCCACGGACGGGCGATTTCAAGCTGGGCTGCGAGGGAGAACAACAGGTCCTCACGCCAGTGATTGGCAGCAAATTGCATCCCAATCGGCAGACCCTCTTCGGTCCAACAAAGCGGCACCGACATGGCCGGCTGGCCGGAAAGATTAAACATCGCCGTGTACGGCCCAAAGGTGAACATGTGCTCAAAGAAGGTGTCCATGTCGAAGTCCGCCCGCGTTGTATCGAGCACACCCAAGGGCAACGGGACGGAGGCCAGGGTGGGAGACAAAAACACATCATAACGCGCGAGAAACTGGGACGCGGTGTGACGGAACCGGGTCGCCACTTGCAACGCATCGGCCAAATCGTTGGCCGTCAAATCCTGAACCATGGCCAAGACAGCGCGCGTATAGGGCTCGATCTCGCCCTCCTTCGGCTCACGCCCCAACCGTTTTGCGCCATCGCGCAGGGTTTCAGCGGTGCCAACGCCCGCGCACAACAAAATCGGCGATAAATCGAACCCCTCTGTCGGCATGGCCGCCTCCTCAACCTCATGGCCGAGGGATGTCAGAAGGCTGACGGTCTCGGTAAAGGCCGCCTTAACCTCTTCGCCCACAGGGCTGCCGGAAAGCGGTGCCAGGCTGGCGGCTATCTTGAGGCGACCCGGCTCCCGGGCAAGGGCATCGGCAAAGGCCCCCGGTGCCCCCCAAGCTGGAGAACCGCGCGCATCGAGATGGGCGTGACAATCGAGAAAGGCAGCCGAGTCCCTGACGGTCCGCGTCAAGACATGTTCCGCATTGATGCCAAACCATCCCCTTTCGTAATGGGGCAGCAAACTGACCCGCCCTGCCGTCGGCTTCAGGCCAAAGCATCCGCATGCAGAAGAGGGAACACGGATCGATCCGCCGGCATCGTTGCCATGGGCGGCAGGAACAAGCCTCGCGGCAACGGCTGCGCCCGCGCCCCCGCTCGACCCGCCGGGCGTGCGGGAGGGGTCCCAGGGGTTTTTACTCGGTCCTGAAAATCGAGGTTCGGTCGAGAAGGACAGGGCAAATTCGGGCGTGTTCGTTTTGCCGAACAGCACGAGCCCAGCCTCTTCCCAGGCGCGCACCAAGTCGCTATCGGCGGCGTGGGTGAGGTCTTCAAGGAATTTGGAGCTGAAGCGGGTGGGCGTGCCGGACAGGAAGACATTGTTGTCTTTGAGCAGAAAGGGCACGCCGGCAAGCGGCGCCCCTTGAAACGAGGCCCGGTCCCCATCGAGAGCTGACGCGCGCTCCCGGGCGCGGTCAAAAAACGCGACGGTTACGGCATTGATGTGCGGGTTCCAGGCTTCTGTGAGATCGATCGCGACATCCACCCACTCCCGCGCCGTTACCTCGCCCGATCGAAACAACGCCGACAGGCCAACCGCGTCGGTTTCTTGATAGGTTGTTTGTAGCGTCATGTGGCGATGCCTCCCCAGCGTCGATCAAGTGCGCCTCCTATAATCCTCCGTCCTAAGCCGTTGTGCAACGACAACACGCGCTCACTGGAGACCGCTTGCCCCTTGGCGCGGGGAGTCCGGCCCCTTACAAGGAAGCGAGCCCCTTAGGAGTTTGTCGTTCGCCCATGCCCTCCTTCGTCAAATTATTGCTCGGCTCGATGCGCGACCTGGCACCGATCCTTCTCGTTGTCGGGTTTTTTCAATTCGCTGTCCTACGCCAGCCCCTGCCCGATCCCGCTGGCCTTGCCATTGGGCTTGGCGCAGTTCTCCTCGGCTTGACCTTGTTCTTGCAAGGCCTCCAGATGTCGCTGTTTCCAATTGGCGAGGAGATGGCCAATGCCTTTGCCCGCAAGGGCAGTGTTTTCTGGTTACTGATTTTTGCCTTCGCCCTCGGCTTTGGCACGACCGTCGCCGAGCCGGCGCTCATTGCCGTTGCGGCCGAGGCAGCGCGGGTGCAGGCGGAGGGGGGCTTTATCGAGGCGGGCGATGCGGTGCGATCTTATGCCCTGGGCCTTCGTTACACGGTGGCTTTTTCTGTAGGGTTATCCCTTGTCGTCGGTGTACTGCGCATTGTGACTGGCTGGCCCATGCATTTCATGATTATGGTCGGCTATGTGATTGTGGTTGTGCTGACCCAGTTTGCCCCGCCCGATATTATCGGCATTGCCTATGACTCTGGGGGGGTTACAACCTCCACCCTCACGGTCCCCCTGGTTGCAGCCTTGGGCATTGGGTTGTCGACCGCCATCCGTGGGCG
>JBCDJA010000330.1:0-3538 GCA_038748465.1 Pseudomonadota bacterium | reverse complement strand
GGTAGCGGGCATACCTCCTCCAGGTGGCCGCGCTCCAATTCGTCCGTCACGACAATCGACGGTAAGATCGCAAGGCCCGCATCATTGCGGGCAAGGAGGCGCAGCATGGCCATGTCATCGACCTCCGCTGCAATGGTTGGTACGCATCCGAGTTTTTCGATCAGCACGTCAATGGCGTTGCGAAAGCCGCTGGCGGCGGTCGGCAGCACCAACGGTTCTGTTGCTAAGAGGGTTTTGAGGTCGCGGCGCCCGGCGAGCCTTGCGGGGGTTCCGATGAGGCTGACAACCTGGCGGTCGAGCACACGCGCGGTCCAGGGCGTTGCCGAATCGCGCATGGGAACCTGATTGACGAGCACCACGTCAAGGCGGTGGGCCTCAAGGCCGGCAAGCAGTTCAAGGACGGTCCCTGAGCGGAGGATCAGTTCGACATCCGGTCGGCCGATTACCGGGCGCAAGAGCGAGAGCTGGAAGTTCCGAGAGAGGGTGGAGATGGCGCCCACCCGGAGCGGCATGCGGTCTGTCTCACCTGAGGCCTCCAGCCGCCTTAACAGCGCCGCCCCGGTTGTGAAAATCGTATCGGCGTGGTCGAGGGCGATTTCCCCGGCCGCCGTGAGCACAAGGCGCCGCCCGCGCCGCTCAAACAGGCTGTGTCCAATTTGCTCTTCAAGCTTTTGTAGCTGGGCCGAAAGCGCGGATTGGGACACGTTAAGCTGCGCGGCTGCGCGCGTCAGATGGCCCTCGCGGGCCACATACCAAAAGTATCTCAGATGGTTATAGTTCAGCATCGCTCGATCCCATAAGCTTGTAAGGGACCAACCTTACCCGATATCAAGGCCGGGCGAGGCCGCGGTGTTGGTGCGGGGGCATGGGCTGTTGGAGCCCGCATCTGAGTGCCAGGCAATACGAGCGGGCAAGCTTGGATCGGCCGGCAAGATCGACCCCCTTAGGCGGGAACGAATGACACAAAACGGACCCTATCGCTTCTGCGTAGCGCCCATGATGGATTGGACGGACCGGCATTGCCGGGCGTTTCATCGTGTGCTGACGAAGCGCGCCCGCCTTTATACCGAGATGATCACCGCCAATGCGGTGCGCTTTGGTGATCGATCGCGATTGCTCGATTTTCATGCCTCGGAGCATCCCGTCGCGCTGCAGTTAGGGGGCGCGGACCCCGGCGCCCTTGCCGAGGCGGCACGCATCGGTGCCGATTGGGGCTATGATGAAATCAACCTCAATGTCGGATGTCCGTCAGACCGGGTCCAATCGGGTCACTTCGGCGCGGCGTTGATGGCCGAGCCAAACGTGGTTGCCGAGTGCGTTGCCGCGATGGCGTCTGCCGTCTCCTGCCAGGTGACGGTCAAATGCCGCATCGGCATCGACGATCAAACCCCGAGCGACGTGCTGCCTGCCTTTCTGAAAACCGTTGCCGATGCCGGCGCGGGCGCGGTGATCGTCCATGCGCGCACGGCCTGGCTTCAGGGCCTAAGCCCGAAACAAAATCGGGATATTCCGCCCCTCGACTATCCCCTCGTACACCGGATGAAGAGTGAGTTGCCCGGCCTTACCCTCGTCCTCAATGGCGGCCTTGAGACCCTGGCCATGGCCGCCCCCCACCTGCAGGCGGGGACAGGCGTGCCTCTTGACGGGGTTATGCTCGGCCGCGCGGCCTATCAGACGCCGGATCTTTTGGCCGATGTCGACCGCGTCTTGTTTGGCGATGCGCCCGGCGCGTCTCGGTGCGACGCGGTTCGCTCGTTCTTTCCGTATTTGGAGGCAAGACTGGGGGAGGGCGTCCGGCTCCATGCCATGACCCGGCATATGGTTGGCCTGTTTCAAGGCCAGCCCGGCGCGCGGGCCTGGCGCCGCCATCTATCCACCGAAGCGGTGAAGCCCGGGGCCGGCCCGGAGGTTGTCGAGACCGCCCTTGGTTTTGTTGAGGCGTTTGAGGGCTAGGCGGCCGCTCGCCACTCGGCGCAGGTGGAGGTGTAATAGTGGGCGCCGGGCGCTTAGGCGTTACGGGGCGACCGGAAAGTACAATATGATCGTTGTGCCTTGCCCCCTATCGCCGTGCACGGAAACCCCGCCGCCCCAAGAGCGCATCAGTCCGTAGACAACAGAAAGGCCAAGTCCGGTGCCTTCGCCGAGCGGCTTTGTGGTGAAGAACGGCTCAAAGACCTGTTCGCGCATGGCTTTGGGAATGCCGATCCCCCGGTCGGCGACCGTCACGGCCAAAAACCGCCCCGGTTCAACAAGGAGTGCCGTTGCTTTTTCCGGCGCGAGGGTCGTGACATGGGCCCGAAGCGCGATGCGGGGCGCCTCGCCGGCCTGGCTTGCATCGGCAGCGTTTTTGTAAAGATTAATCAGGATTTGACGGATCCGGTCGGGCGGGACGGTTATCTGTAGGGGCTCAAAATCAAGGTCGACACTGAGCGCGGTATCGGGCGGCAAAACCGAGCGTGCGCCGTCATGAGCCTCCCTGAGGGCGGGACCGGCCTCGATCGATTTTGGCGGCGCCGCCGGATCTTGCCCACCGCGGGCATAGTCCAGAACGTCCGTAAGGGTTGCTTTGGTCGCAGCAATGTTTTTCGTCACCTCAGCCAGGGAGCGCTGGCGTGTTTCCCGGTTATCCGTATCGGCAAGCTGCGAAAACGACAAAATAGGTTGCAGCAAATTGCTCACCTCGTGCGCCAGGCGGCCTGCAACCTCCCCAAGGCCGGCAAGGCGGCGCGCCTCGCGCAGGCTGGCCTCCATGCGGTCAAGCTTCTCGCGCGCCTGGCTTTCGGCCGTCACATCGACAAAAAGGTGCGGGTCCGGGCCTTCTTGTCCCACTTTGACGATGTGTTCGATGCTTCGTGTGCCGCTGGGTTCCGTCCTGGTGAGTGTATCGTCCGGGCTCGGCCACAGGGCGGCGATGGGCGAGCGAATGAGGGGGGTGTCCTCGGGGTGGCCAAGCAGGCGCAGGGCGGCCTTGTTATGCTGTTGAATAATCCCCTGGCGATCGACGAGCGCCATGCCCACATCGGCGCGGTCCAGCGCGTCAATCATTTCGCGTTGGGTCTGCAGGGAGCGGATGAAGTCGGCATTAATATGCCGCTCCTGGGTCGTTGCCCAGGACACGAAATAGGCAGCGACCAGCAAGGTACTGAAGATCACTTGCAATTCCACGTGCACGGCATGTTCTGCCGGATTGAAGGTTGAAAACGAGGTCAACAAAAGCGCCGGCACCAGCAGCGCCAGGTAGGGCGGCTCGTGGCGCAGGGCAATGTAAATCGTCGGGATCGCCACCAGCACGCCGACCGCGTGAATGAGGGTCTCCCCTTCGCCCGTTAAGGAAAGCGCCAAAGGCACGCCTGCGATTGCCGAGTAAAACCCGAGCCGGTGCCAGCGAAACCGCCCCCCATGCATGAGCGGGACCGCGCCCGGTGCCGTGCCCTCGCTTACCCACCGGCGCAACAGCGGCAGAACCCAGATCCACAAGGTCGGGCCCAGCAACAACAGACCCAAAAAATCGCCGAGAATAAAATCGGCGGAAATCCCG
>JBCDJA010000329.1:0-3544 GCA_038748465.1 Pseudomonadota bacterium | reverse complement strand
TGACAGCAGCTTTTTGCCACGCAACTAGTTTGCGTTCCTCATTATTTGAGCCATAGTACATGGATATCTCCTCGATTCACTTGGGGGGATTGGATGCGGGTGGCGAAGATTCTCCAGATCGCTAGCCACCCGCGTCCTGCATGATTCGTTCACGCACCACTATTTTATGGCAATTATTTTGTGTGGACAACTGTTTTCCACACAAATCTTCCGTATTGCCTCAAGGCGAATCAAAAAAAGCGGCGTTCGGATCATCCGAACGCCGCCAGTCAGGGTCTGAGGTCATCAGACAGGGAAGTCGTTTTGCTCGTTACGAGCAGCCGGTGGTGGTGCCGCAGGTGTCGCATTTAAGGCAGGTGCCGTTGCGCACGAGGGTAAAGTTCCCACAGGAGGTGCAGGAATCTCCCTCATAACCGCGCAAGCGCGCCTCCCGGGCCAATTCGCTGCGGTTGAGAACGCGGGGCCCGCGCTCAGGGGCCTCCTCGCCGGCGGTCGATGTCAAGAGGCCAACACTCTCGCCACCGGTCTCAACGGGCTGTGTGCTGACGAAACCGGTCGCCGCCTCGCCATTGACCACCGATTGGGTCTCCGACACCTCAACCGGGGCCGCGATCTCGCTCACCTGCTCAGGCGCCGGGCGCAAGGGCACGATGGTTGCCGGCTCCTGCCCGCGGCGAAACCCCTTAGACGTGAGCTTTGCGATGAGATCATTGGCGGGGCCTGCGTCATCGGGGCCGCGCCCTTCCTCATCGCCGCTTCCGAGTGCCTCAAAGTGATTTTCCGGCGGCTCGACATGGGCCAAATCATTGCGCCCAAGATAAGAGATCGCCAGTTCCCGGAACACATAATCGAGGATGGATGTTGCGCTTTTGATCGTGTCGTTGCCCTGTACAGAGCCCGCCGGCTCAAAGCGGGTAAAGGTGAAGGCGTCGACAAATTCCTCAAGCGGCACGCCATATTGGAGGCCGATGGAGATGGCGATGGCGAAGTTGTTCATCAGGGAGCGGAAGGCCGCACCTTCCTTATGCATATCGATGAAGATCTCGCCCAGTTCCCCGTCTTCATATTCGCCGGTATGCAGATACACCTTATGGCCACCGACAATCGCCTTCTGGATATAGCCCTTGCGCCGGTCAGGCAGGCGATAGCGGCGGGCCCGCTCCTCGATGATGCGCTCAACGATCCGCTCGGTAACGATTTGGGTTTGGACCGTGCGCGGGGCATCCACCAGCTCCTCGGCGTCGTCCTCAGCCTCCTCGTCCTCCAGCAGTTGCGCATTGAGCGGCTGGCTGAGCTTAGAGCCATCTCGGTAGAGCGCATTGGCTTTAAGACCCAGCTTCCAGGACAGGAGATAGGCGTTCTTGCAGTCCTCCACCGTCGCATTGTTGGGCATGTTGATCGTTTTGGAGATCGCGCCGGAGATGAAGGGTTGGGCGGCCGCCATCATGCGGATATGCGCCTCGGTGGAGAGGGCCCGGGTGCCGATGCGCCCGCACGGATTGGCGCAATCGAAGACCGCCAGGTGCTCGTCCTTGAGGTGAGGGGCCCCCTCAACCGTCATGGCCCCGCACACATAGACATTCGCCGCGTCGATCGCCTCCCTCGAGACGCCTAAATGGGACAACATATCGAAGCTAGGATCGTCCAATTGCTCCGCGGTAAGCCCGAGTGTTTCCAGGCAAAACGCCTCACCCAGCGTCCATTTATTGAAGGCAAAGCGGATGTCGAAGGCATCGGCAAGCGCCCCTTCCACCGTCTCGATGACCGCATCGGTAAAGCCTTTGCTGCGCAGCAAATCGTGGGAAAGACCAGGGCAGCCTTCCAGCGTGCCGTTCCCCACCGCATAGCGGATGATGTCGCCGATCTCAGCCTCGGAGTAGCCGAGCACGCTGAGCGCCTCGGGGACGATGCGATTGATGATTTTGAAATATCCGCCGCCGGCGAGCTTCTTGAACTTCACCAGCGCAAAGTCTGGCTCGATGCCGGTCGTGTCACAATCCATCACCAGGCCGATGGTCCCCGTCGGCGCGATAACTGTGGTTTGGGCGTTGCGGAAGCCGTGCTCGCTGCCAATCGTGACAGCCGCATCCCAGGCCCGGCAGGCCGCGTCGACGATGGCCGGATCGGGGCAGGTCGCGCGATCCAGCGGGACGGGAAGGGTGTTGAGCCCCTCATACTCGCCGAGGCTGCGGGCCTCGCTGAGGCTGCCCGTCGCATCGCTCGCCCCGTCGCCCACGCCATAGGCGGCGCGCCGGTGGTTGCGGATAACCCGCAACATGTCGTCGTCATTGTGCCAGAACGCTGGAAAGGCGCCGACCTCTTTGGCGATCTCCGCCGAGGTTTGATAGGACACGCCTGTCATGAGGGCCGACAAGGCGCCGCATAGGCTCCGACCTTTGACCGAGTCGTAGCTGAGGCCCGAGGCCATCAACAGGCCGCCGATGTTCGCAAAGCCAAGGCCAAGCGTGCGATAATCGAACGACAGGCGCGCGATTTCTTGGCTCGGGAACTGGGCCATCAAGACCGAAATTTCGAGGGTCAGCGTCCAAAGCCGCGTGGCGTGGATGAAGCTATCGATGTCAAAGGCGCCGTCTTCCTCGCGGAACTGCAACAAATTGAGGGAGGCGAGATTGCAGGCCGTGTTGTCAAGGAACATATATTCCGAGCACGGATTGGATGCGCGGATCTCACCGCCGGCAGGGCAGGTGTGCCAGTCGTTGATGGTGGTGTGGTATTGGATGCCGGGATCGGCGCATTGCCAGGCAGCGTGGCCAATCTTGTCCCAGAGCGCGGCCGCATCGACCGTCTTGGCGATCCCGCCGCCCTTAGAGCGGTAGGTAAGGTCCCACGTGCCGCCCATTTCGGCGGCGCTGAGAAACCCATCCGTGACGCGGACCGAATTGTTCGAGTTCTGCCCGGAGACTGTGAAGTAAGCCTCTGAATCCCAATCGGTATCGTAGGTTTTGATCTCAAGGCTTTTAAAGCCTTGGCGGGCAAACTGGATCACCCGTTGGACATAATTTTCCGACACCGCTGCCTTGCGGGCGGCCTTAATTTCGCGCTTGAGGGCTGGGTTTTTCTGCGGGTCGAAGCAATCGTCCCCATCGGCCCGGCAATTGACGCAGGCCTTCATGACTGCGGTCAAACGCTTCTGGCAGATCTTCGAGCCGGTCACGAGTGCCGCAACCTTCTGCTCCTCCTTGACCTTCCAGGAGATGTATTCCTCGACGTCTGGATGGTCGACATCGACGACAACCATCTTCGCTGCACGGCGTGTCGTGCCGCCTGATTTGATCGCGCCAGCTGCGCGGTCACCGATCTTTAGAAAGCTCATCAGGCCTGAGGAGCGACCACCGCCCGACAGCGATTCATTCGCGCCGCGCAGGCTTGAGAAGTTTGTGCCTGTCCCCGAGCCGTATTTGAACAATCGCGCTTCACGAACCCAAAGATCCATGATGCCGTTTTCGTTCACGAGATCATCTTCGACGGACTGGATAAAGCAGGCGTGCGGTTGCGGGTGCTCGTAAGCAGACGTCGACTGCAC
>JBCDJA010000328.1:0-3560 GCA_038748465.1 Pseudomonadota bacterium | reverse complement strand
CGGCTCCAGCAGCACATCGTCCAGGAAGAGATTGAAACTGAAAATTGCCCGGTTCAGGGGCTCGATCGGGTCATTGACGCTTGCCGTCGCAACGGGTTCCGGCTCCTCGCCGGACGCGGCACAGGCGGCCACGGGTAAAAGGCCGGCAAGTATCAGGCTAGCAACGGCCAGGCCCGGCCGTTTTCTCGGCCTCGCGGCCAAACTCGACCGGGCGGCCAATCGCGACCGGGCCGATTGAATGCGGGTTTGATGTTGGGCTGTCGATGTCGAAATCACGCGCGTTCCCCCACAGCTTACTTTGGCTGCTCTCTCCTAAGCATGCCTAGCACATGACCTTTTCGATAACCATAACGGGGCTGCGGCTTGCCATAGGGACAGCGCGAAAATTTTGACCATTGTGGTTTCATGGCCCGTTAACCCAAGGCATTCCCTGCTACCACCGGCGCGTTAAGCCTTGTGGATGGCATGATAATCGTATAACGATATCTTTATATCTTTTCCCTGGAATGAGCACCATGGCGAGTGTCGTTGTCGAATCGGAGCACGAGGTGGAAGCGCGCCCCGCGCCCTTGCCCCTGACCCAGGCCGATGCCGCGGTCACGGCGGTTGACTTTGAGGATTTGACCCAAGCGTTGAAGGCGGCCGGCGAGCCAACGCGCCTGCGCCTCCTCATGGTGCTGGTTGAGACGGAATTGACTGTTACGGAACTCACCCAGGTCATGGGGCAAAGCCAGCCGCGCATCAGCCGGCACCTGCGCTTGTTGCAGGAGGCGGGTCTGGTGCAGCGTTTTCCGGAAGGTTCATGGGTCTTTTATCGGGCCATCCGCGGCCACCCGCTGGTTGAAGCCCTTGTGGCCTGGACCCACACGGATCGCTCGTTTGAGGGCGATCGGCAACGGTTACGCCGGGTGCACGAGGCCCGGCAGAAAGCGGCCTCGGCCTATTTTGCGCGGCATGCGGCTGAGTGGGATCATATCAGTGCCCTGCATATCCCGGAGACCGTGCTTGACGCTGCGTTAAAGGAGATCGTCGGGCCCGGGCGCATCAAGCACCTGATCGACCTTGGGACAGGCACCGGCCGCATGTTGTTGGTGTTCGGTCCGCAGGCGGAAAAAGGCCTCGGGCTCGATGTGTCCCTCGACATGCTGGCCATCGCCCGGGCGAACCTCAAAAAAGCCGGCTTGCCCCAGATTTCGGTGCGGCAAGGCGATTTGTATGCCCCGGACCTGCTTTCCGAGAGCACGCCCGCGGAAGGCGCGGATTTGGTGGTGATCCACCAGGTGCTCCATTATCTCGCCGACCCAAGCGCGGCGATCAAGCGTGCTGCTGGGCTCGTTTGCCCCGGGGGCCGGCTCTTGGTTGTGGATTTTGCGCCCCATACAGTCGAGGAGTTGCGCACGCACCACGCCCATCGCCGACTCGGGTTTCCGGAATCTGACGTCACAGGATGGTTGCAGGAGGCTGGCCTTGCGGATGTGGCCGTGCGGCATATGCCGCCTGGCGATGGCGCGCGGGCAGACTACCTCACAGTGTCGATCTGGCTGGCCGAGCGGGCCGTGACCGCCGATCCGGCCCGATCAGAAAAGGATACGTCCCATGGCTAACGGCGCGATCACCGCTTCGTTTGAGTTTTTTCCGCCGAAGTCTGAGGACATGGAGCGCCAGCTCTGGGCCTCGGTCGAGCGCTTGTTGCCGTTGAGCCCAGACTTTGTGTCGGTCACCTATGGCGCCGGGGGCTCGACCCGGGAGCGGACCCACCGCACCGTCAGCCGCTTGATCAGCGAGACCCCGCTTCGTCCGGCCGCTCACCTGACCTGCGTCAAGGCGACCCGCGAGCAGATCGATGAGGTGATCCGGGATTATTGGAACGAGGGCGTGCGGCACATCGTGGCCCTGCGCGGTGACCCGCCCGAGGGGATCGGCGAGCGCTACCAGCCTTTTCCCGGCGGTTATGAGAACGCGGCAGACCTGGCCGCCGGCATCCGATCGATCGGTGATTTTGAAATCTCCGTGGGCGTCTATCCAGAGAAGCATCCAGAATCGCCCTCCTTCGATGCCGATATCGAGCACCTGAAACGGAAGGTCGATGCCGGGGCCACGCGGGGCATCTCCCAATTCTTTTTCGAGGCGGAGCACTTTTTGCGGTATCGGGACCGCGTTGAGAAGGCTGGCATCGACATCGACTTAACGCCGGGGATCATGCCGGTCACCAATTTTAAGGGTGTCCGGAGAATGGCGGAGGGCTGCGGGACAAACATTCCTAATTGGCTTGCGGAGAAATATGACGGTCTCGATCGCGATGCGGAAACCCGTAAGCTGATCGCGGCCACGGTTGCAGCCGATCTGTGTTTTGCCCTGCAAAGGGAAGGCGTCCAGCATTTTCATTTCTATACGCTCAACCGCGCCGACCTCACTTTCGCGGTTTGCCATTTGTTGGGTATGCGTCCCGAACCGGTGGCGGCACAGCCCGCCCTTGCCGCGGGCGCGGCCAACTAACATCGCTTTAAGGACCAGACCATGACCGCGCGCGACAAACGATTGGCGGCCCTGCCGGGCCTTGCAAAAGATCGTATTCTGATCATCGATGGTGCGATGGGCACGATGATCCAGCGTCATGATTTTGACGAGGCGGCCTATCGCGGTAGCCGTTTTGCCGATTACGGACAAGACGTGAAGGGCAATAACGATCTTCTGTCCCTGACCCAGCCCGATACCATCCGCGCGATCCATACCGCCTATCTCGAAGCCGGCGCGGATATTCTGGAGACGAACACCTTTAACTCCACGGCGATTTCCCAGGCAGATTATGCCATGGAAGATCTGGTTGCCGAACTGAACCGGGAAGGGGCAAGGCTTGCGCGCGCAGCAGCCGATGAGGCCGAGGCAAAAGACCCAAACCGTCCGCGCTATGTGGCTGGGGTTCTCGGACCCACCAACCGCACGCTGTCCCTTTCGCCGGATGTGAACGATCCGGGGTTCCGGGCGATCAATTTCGACGAATTGCGCGACGATTATAAGATCGCGACCGAGGCGTTGATCGAGGGTGGATCGGATATCATCCTTGTCGAGACAATATTCGATACCCTTAATGCCAAGGCGGCCCTCTTTGCTATCGAAGAGGCCTTTCGGGCGCTCGGGATCCGTCTGCCGATCATGATCTCGGGCACAATCACGGACCGCTCGGGGCGCACGCTTTCTGGCCAGACAACCGAAGCGTTTTGGAACTCCGTTCGCCACAGCCGGCCCTTTTGTGTTGGGCTCAATTGTGCCTTGGGTGCCGATCTGATGCACCCCTTTGTCAAGGATTTGTCGAACGCCTCAGAGACACTCGTCAGTGCCCACCCGAATGCGGGCTTGCCCAATGAGTTCGGCGAATATGACGAGACGCCCGAACAAATGGCCGCCGTGTTGAAGACCTTTGTTGAAGACGGTCTTGTGAATGTTGTCGGTGGGTGCTGCGGTACAACGCCCGAGCACATCGCCGCGATTGCCGACTTGGTGGACCAAGCCGCCCCGCGCACCATCAAGCCCCGTACCCCTTATCTCAGGCTCTCGGGCCT
>JBCDJA010000327.1:0-3579 GCA_038748465.1 Pseudomonadota bacterium | reverse complement strand
GGCGGTCCGCCTTACCCTTCCTTCTCGTCATCGGGCTGGCGCTCGCCTATGCCAGCCTTGCGAACATCAATTTCTTGATCCCAAGGCTTGAGAAAGCCGCGACGGAGCAGCTCTCGCGCAAGGTCTCGATCGATGGCCCGGTGCGCCTTGGCTGGTCGGTGCAAGGGCCGGGTTTATCCTTCGGCGCCATCGCCGTCGATAACCTGCCGGGTGGGACCACGCCTTACATTGCCCGGCTCGGGCGCGCCAGTGCACTCATACCGTGGGCTGATCTTATCGAGGGGACGCTCGCGCCAAAGACGATCAACGCCGATGAGGGCCTTGTCCGGCTCGAGCGCCGGGAGGACGGGCTTGTCAATGCGGTCGGCCTTCCAGGTCCTGAAGAGAGCGCCTTACTGGCTCCGCTTACGCTCCGCATTAAGAGTGTGGACATCGCCCTCGTTGATTACACGCTCCCCCTCGAGACCCATATTCCGCTCTCTGATGTCAGGCTTGCCCTCACCGAGGATTTTGTTCGGTTCGAAAGCCGGCTCTCCCCCCACGACCGGCAAACCGCCGAACCTGCGCCGACCCTGACGGTCAATATTGTCAGCCAACCAACAGCTCAAACGCCGGCAGCCGATGTCCAGCTGCGCCTTGCCGACGGGGCACGGGAGCTGACGGGGCGCGGAACGTTACGCGATGCGGGCTCGGGCGGCAGGCGCTTGGCCCTCGCCCTCGATGGGTCCTTGCCGCCTTTCCTGGACGAAACCCTCAACGGCGAGCCCGTTGCCGGCGGTCTGACCCTTGATGCGGACGCGCTGGAGCTCGATGACATCGTGATCGGCACCGAAGACAAACGCCTTGCCATCGCCGGCCGCGTTGCGTTCGAGACCCCAACCCGTCTCGGCCTTAGCATCGATGCGACAAAGCCCAATCTCGCGCGTCTCGATGGGGTTTGGCGCCCCCTCTTGGAGGCCATTGACGGGCCGGACGAAGCGCGCGCCTTTGCCTTTCTGAAAACCGTCGATGGGCGCGTGCGGCTGACCCTCAACGAGGCGACCTATGGGGACCTGTCGCTTGGCACCGTGTCCATCCCGATTTCAAGCGACCAAACCCGCACCCGCGTCGCGCCCTATAGTATCCGCGGGCCGCTTGGAGAAATCGGCGGTACCCTGACGTTCAACCATGGCGATACGACGGGTGCCGCCCTTACGATCGAAGGCCGCCGAGTTGACGCAAGCCGGCTCCTGGCGCTCTCAGGGCGCCCTCCTATCCACGATGGGCCGGTTGCAATCGCGGCTAAGCTAAGCGGGCAAGGTGCGACCCTTCAGGCCGCCTGGAACACCGTGAACGGACCGATCCGGATTGCGGCCCCTCTGTCCGCAGACGACCCATCCCTCGCCGCGGCCCTTGAGGCGATCGTAAACGACCAAGACGGTGAGGCGGCGGTCTCCCTGCCGGCGGGGGGCAAGGGGTGCCTGCTTCTGGCCCTCGATGCAGAAAATGGGATCGCGACAGTGCGGCGCCTTACCCTCGATGCCACCGCCTATCGGCTCGTCGGCTCTGGCCGGGTCAATCTTCGCACCGGTGAAGTCGCTACGTTTTTCAATCACCGAAAGGGCAACCGCGCACCCTTTGGCCTGGCTGGCCCCCTCAGCGCCATGAAGCCCATCGACACGGCCCTCTTTGGTCCCGAGACCCTCAGTGTGTCATCCCAACCTGATGAGGCCTTTAAAGCCGACGCGACGTCCCTACGGGATTTTCTAACCTTCTATCCCGGATCCATTGGCGATATTTCTGGTTGCACGAAGGCGCTGACGGTCAAATAGGCCGCCTCGCACTCACGCAGTGCTGGCACCTTCGAGGCTCTCCTGGCGACGACGAATGAGATTTCCGAGAAAATCTGCATGCAGACGAAGATGATAGAGCTCGTTTGAAAACGCAGCCGGCACATTAACCCCAGCGGCATCCGCCTGCAGGGTTTCAAGGTCGGCCAAAACACTTGCAAGTGCCGGCGCATCGGCCTCATCTGTGATCCGCCGCTCGATATTGCTTAGCCGCTTATAGAGCTTGTAAATTTTTCGGCGGATTTGCCAACGATAGGTTGGCACGACAAGCCGAAAGAGAGGCAAGGCGAGAGCGGCGAGCGGAATCGCGAACACGATGAACCGATCGATCAGATTGGCCGCCCAAAACGGCAAAAACCGACGCCAAAACCCCGGGCCACGCTCATAGAAGCGTTCCGCCTCCCCCGACAGCGGAAAATCCACATACGCCGGAGACGGAAATTGCCCGCGCTCTTCTAAAAGGCGTCCTCGTCCGTGCACCTCCTCTGCGGCTAGTAAAAGAAGATCGGAGATCGCCGGGTGGAAATCGGGTTTCGCGACAAGCGTTGCAGCAGGCGAGACCAGGGTGACATCGCTGGTGGGCAAATCCTCGGCCAGGTCCATCGCGCCTTGCGGAACTTCCAGACGGGACAAATAACGGAAATTCCGTGTAAAGGCCTCTGCCCTTTCAAACGACATGAGCGAAATCTCAGGTGAGCGCATCATGTCCTTGAGCCAGGGTGCATAGGGCGTTGCCACAAAGAACGCCGCATCGATGGTGCCCTCAAACAAGGCCGCCACCGCCGCGCTTCCAAGAGCATCATCAAGAATAACCGCGCTTTCCGGCAGATCGACCGACCGCAAAAGCTCGATGGCGATGGCCCTATTGCCACTTCCCACGGGCCCGACCGCAAGCCGTTTGCCAGCCAAATCGCCGAGCCGGCCGATCGGCTCCGGCGTTCTGGTGAACACCCAAAGCGGTTCAAAATAAACGCTGCCAAGGCCGATGAGGCCCGTCGCATCCGGATCTTTGGCAACCCCGCCCTGCACCAGGGCCACATCGACCCCTGACTCCGGATCGTTGAGGAGCGCTAGATTATCGACCGTACCCTTGGTGTGAATGACCGTGACGTCGATGCCATCGCGCGCCATGATCTCGGCGTACTGGGCGGCAAAACTCGCATAAGCGCCTTCCTTGGTGCCGGACGCGATGGTGACGGCGCTCGGCGGCGCCGGCCTGGCGAGCACCAAAGCCACCGACACAAGAACAAGAAAAAGGGTTAGGAAGCCGAGGATGACGCCGATTTGGTATTTGTCGGGCCGCTCGATGAGGCCCGCGTCACCCTCGTCGTCGAACCGCCTGCCTTCGTGCGCGCCGTCCATGCGGGACCCGCTGTCCGTGCCGGACCCGCCGTCGGCGCCGGACCTGCCCCCTTCATTTGCCATGCGTGACCTCCGCTCTTGCCCTGCAAGCGTCAACCAGGGGCGGAAGGAAACACGAATTGTCCCAGAGAGCCAAGCAAGACGCGATTTGGCGGGGCGTCACCCGTCAAAATCGCGCCCGTTCATGCGGTCGATGAGATAGATCGGACGGCCCTTGGTTTCCGTGAAGATGCGGCTCAGATATTCCCCAATGATCCCAAGCGTTAAGAGCTGAACCCCGCCGAGAAACAACGTCACCAACAACAGGGACGCATAGCCGGGGGCATCGACGCCGTAGATCAGGACCCGGAAAAAGACAAACGATCCGTAGACGAACCCAATAAGCGCG
>JBCDJA010000326.1:0-3606 GCA_038748465.1 Pseudomonadota bacterium | reverse complement strand
CGGGCGCAACCAGATCGCGCCCGTCGATTGTGGGGCGCGGACGCGCGCCAAGGAATTCTCAGGGCTGCGGGTTTGGTCATGCTGTCTCTCGCCTCTGCAGGTCCCCAAACGCACGAACGAAGGGCGCAATCGGGTGAGCGTTCAGGTTTGCGAGCGTTTGCCGGCACGAAGGCACCGCGCGCCCTCCTTTGGCTTTTGAAGGCTTGGCTCGTCTTAAGGACGTTATGCCCTTTCGACCTGTCTCCCAGTCAAGACGAGGGGCTGACACCCCCATTTCTGACATTGAGTAAGTCGCTGACACCGCCGAAAGTCGCCATTACCACAAAAACCAAACCGCAATTCAGCTTTAAGATCATAGGGGTTGCGGGGCGCGCCGGCGAGAGGCCCATTTCCCGGTGACACCATAACAGGCCGGGGCCCTAAGGCATGTACGTCTAGCAACATCAGGGCATCTAGCAACATCAGGGCGTCTAGCGATAGGAAGGCGTCGAGCAACAGCAATGGATGCAAAGGTGACGGGCGGAGATGTCCGATTTTGACGAGGCGCAGGTCGCTCGGGCGATTGACGCGAAGACGAAGCCCATAGGCTCCCTCGGACGCATGGAGGCGCTTGCGGCCCAAATTGCGCGCATCCAAGGCTCGCTCACGCCAACAGCCGACACCTGCTCCTTACTCATTTTTGCCGGCGATCACGGCATGGCAGCCGCCGGCGTTTCCGCCTTCCCGCAGGCGGTCACACGGCAAATGGTGCTCAATTTCCTCGGCGGCGGGGCTGCGGCCAATGTCTTTGCGCGCGCCATCAGCGCCCACGTCATCGTGGTCGATACGGGGGTTGCTGGAGAGCCGATCGATCATCCGGAGCTCGTCAGCAGGCGGATCGGCCCGGGCACGGCGAACGCCCTTGAGATGCCGGCCATGACGAGCGAAGAGCGCGCCGACGCCTTCGAGGCCGGCAGGGATTTGGGGCGCGAGGCAGCAACCGATGTGGTGTGTTTCGGCGAGATGGGCATCGGCAACACCTCCTCCGCCGCCTTGGTTGCCGCCAAAGTGCTGGGCCGTCCGGTGCGCGACCTCGTTGGCAGGGGAACGGGCCTTGACGATGCAGGGCTCGCGCGCAAACAGAGCCTGCTTGAGGGCGCGGCCGCGCGCACAGCGGGCCGGCTTTCGGCTGACACCGCCTTGAGCGAATATGGCGGCTTTGAGATCGCCATGATGGCGGGCGCGATGATCGGCGCCGCCCAGGCACGCAAGGTCGTGCTCGTGGACGGGTTCATCGCCGGTGTCGCGGCCCTTTGCGCACGCGCCATCGCGCCGGATTGCGCGACCGCGTTCGTCTTTGCGCATCGTTCCGCCGAGGCGGGACACGGCTGTGTTCTCGAGGCGCTTGGGGCAGAGCCTTTGCTCGACCTTGGGATGCGTCTCGGCGAGGGCACCGGCGCATTGCTCGCCTTTCCCCTCGTCAAGGCGGCGGCTGCCATGCTGACGGAGATGGCGAGCTTTGAAGATGCGGGCGTGAGCGGTCCGGCATGAAAAAGCCAATCGCGGGAGAACGCGCCACATTCCTGCTGGCGGTCCAGCTTTTGACCCGGCTCCCGGTCGGGTCTGAGGAGATCTACACGCCCGAGCGCATGGCCGCCTCGGTGCGATATTACGCGCTCGTCGGGGTCCTCGTCGGCGGCCTTTCAGCACTCGTCTTTGCCGGCGCCCTTTGGCTTCTGCCGCCCTTGCTTGCCGTGCTGCTTGCCCTTGCCGCGGGATTGATCCTCACAGGTGCCTTCCACGAGGATGGCTTGGCCGACACCTTCGATGGCATCGGCGGCGGCGCGACACGCGAAGCGGCCCTGGAGATCATGCGAGACTCCCGCCTTGGCACCTACGGGACGCTAGCGCTTGGGCTGGCGCTTGCCTTGAAAGTTGGAGCACTCGTTGCCCTGCCCCCTCCGCTCGCGGTTGCAGCGCTCATCGCCGGCCATGGCCTGTCCCGGGTTTCGAGCGTGCTCGTCCTTGCAACGAGCCGATATGTGCGGGCGGAAGGCACCGGAAAGCCCGTCGCCGGAGGCGTGTCGTTGCCAAGCCTTGCGGTGACCCTGGCAAGCGGCGCGCTGATCGCCGGGCTTTGGTGCGCCTTTCAGGCACCCGCGTCCCTCGCCTGGGCGCTGGGCGGATTGGCGATCGGGCACGGTCTCATGCGATTGTTTTTCGAGCCCAAACTCGGCGGGTATTCCGGCGATACCCTGGGCGCGGTGCAGCAGGCCAGCGAGATCGGCTTTTCTCTGGGGCTTGTCGCATGGGCGTGACGCTTCTCAGGCATACACAGCCGGATATAGCCCCGGGGGTTTGCTATGGGCAGACCGACCTTGGGCTCGCGGCGGATTTTCTGGCCGATGCCGACGCCCTGTCGGCGCGCTTGCCCGGGCCCGGGCGGACCGAATTCGATCGGATCGTGACAAGCCCGCTCATCCGTTGCCGGACCTTGGCCGAGGTGCTGAGCAAAAGCAAAGGGCTCACGGTCGAGGTGGACGCGCGGATAAAGGAAATGGACTTTGGGTCTTGGGAATGCCAGCCGTGGTCGGAGATCCCGCGCACAGAACTTGATGCGTGGACTGCTGATTTTCTTCATGCCCGGCCCCATGGCGGCGAAAGCGTGGCGATGCTGAAACAGCGGGTGGATCGAGCGCTCGCTGATATTCGTCAGGCCGGCGGATCGACCCTTGTGGTTACTCATTCCGGCATTATTCGCGTTGCCCTCGCGCGTGGAGACCGCGCAGAAGACTTCGATGCAGCCGTGGGATTTGGGGAGTGGGTCAACCTCGATGAATGAATGCCCTGACGCTGCACCCACCGTGAAATCAAGCAAAGCGTTGAAATGCTCTTTAACCAGATAAATCATGTGACCGGCCGATCTTGCCCGCACCCACTGCAAAGGGATGACCACCCGTGACGGCGCGCGCGCTCATGCTCCAGGGAACCGGCTCTGATGTGGGCAAATCCGTGCTCACCGCCGGGCTGTGCCGGATCGCCTTGCGGCGCGGGCTCTCGGTCGCTCCCTTCAAGCCCCAAAACATGTCCAATAACGCCGCCGCGTGCGCCTCGGGCGGCGAGATCGGGCGCGCGCAGGCCTTGCAAGCACTTGCCGCCGGACTTGCCCCGCATACGGACATGAACCCGGTGCTGCTCAAACCTCAGACGGACCGCACGGCGCAGATCGTGGTGCAAGGGCGCGCGGTTGAGGCGATGGACGCGGCCGATTATATGGCCCGGCGCGACCGCCTGATGGGCCCTGTGATGGAAAGTTTCAACCGCCTTGCCGCACGCTATGATCTTGTCCTGGTGGAAGGCGCGGGCAGCCCGGCCGAGATTAATCTCCGCGCCCGGGATATCGCGAATATGGGCTTTGCTCGCCAAGCCAAGGTTCCGGTTTGCCTCATCGGCGACATCGAAAAGGGCGGTGTCATCGCCAGCCTGGTCGGGACAAAAGCCGTCATCGACCCCGATGACGCGGCCCTGATCGGCGGGTTCCTCGTCAACAAATTCCGCGGCGATCCGCGGCTGTTCGATGCCGGCGTCACCGAAATCGAAACCCGCACGGGCTGGCCCTGTTTCGGG
>JBCDJA010000325.1:0-3609 GCA_038748465.1 Pseudomonadota bacterium | reverse complement strand
GTGAGGAAATAAACGCCCCCGTCGACATTTAACGGGTCGAAGCCTTGGGCTTGCAGGTCCGACTTGCGGTATTTGAAGGTGCCGGTTGTTGTCGCCTGCCCGACGAGGCGAACAAACAACGGCCGCGCATAGGCCGGCAGGTGCCCGCAGACATGGGCGCCAAGCCCGGCGATGTCGAAGCTCTCATCGGTCACCAAGGCCGCCATGCCGGCTCGCCCGTCGGCGCCAGGCACGGCAACGCCGTAGACAATGGCCTCCACGACGCCCTGAAAGCGGCTGAGGGCTTCTTGCACTTCGGTGGTGGCCACGTTCTCGCCCTTCCAGCGGAAGGTATCGCCGATGCGGTCGACGAAATAGATGTAATCGCGTTTCTCCCGGCGCATGAGATCGCCGGTGCGGAAATACATATCGCCCACCTCAAAGACATCGCGCAGCACTTTTTTATTTGTCGCCTGACCGTCTGTGTACCCCTCGTAGCGATAGCGCGCTTTGCTTGTGGTGTCGATGCGGGAGATCGCCTCGCCAATCTCGCCGACATCGCATCGGGTGCAGCGGCCTTGGGCGTTGCGCGCTGGCGCTTGGGTTGCATCGTCAAAGCGCACGATCTCAAAGCCGAGCCGCCGACGGACAATCGGGGGCACCCGGCCCACGGCGCCCGGCGTATTGTCGAGATTGACGATCGCGACATTGCCCTCGGTCGCGCCGTAAAACTCCACGATGTCCTCGATGCCGAAGCGCTCCACAAAGGCGGGCCAGACATCGGGGCGCAACCCGTTGCCGCCGCAGGACGCGACCTTGTGCCGGCCGTCGTCGGCGGTTTCCGGCGCGTTGACGAGATAGCGCATCAACTCGCCAATATAGACAAACGCGGTTACCTCATTTTCCACGCAATCGCGCCAAAAGGCGCTGGCGGAGAATTTGCGCCGCAACACCACGCTCGCCCCTTGTTGCAGGCTGGTCAGCGAGGCGTAGAGCCCGTTGCCATGGTAAAGTGGCAGCACGGTGTAGTGACGCCCACCCGGCTTGATGCCGGTGACCATGGTGAAGAAATGCATGGCCTGGGCGACCCGGTAATGGGTGAGGTTGGCCGCTTTCGGCAGGCCCGTGGTGCCGCTTGTATAAATGTGCAGCACCCGGTCGTTCGGCCGGCCGGCCTGGCGCCAATCGGCAGGGATGGGCGCGTCGGACGCAGCGTTAAGGCTCGCCTCGAGGGGCTCGGCGCCGGGGGCCGAGGGCCCCTCCACAAAGACGGGGATCGACGGCGCATGCGTGCGCAGAAACTCGAGCGCGACCTCAGCGCGGTTCTCGCCGGCAACGAAGATCCCAGCCTCCACAGCGCTGAGGGAATGGGCAAGCGCGTCGCCCGAAAGGTTGGTGTTGATGAGGGCCGTGCGCAAACCCGCCCGGGCAAAGCCCAGCACCGCGGCGAGAAAGGCCGGGCAATTCTCCATCATCAGCGCCACGCAGCCACCCTCGCTGAGGCCCTGCTCGCGCGCCCACCGGCCGTAGCGATTGGCTAGGGCATCGAGATCGCCGAACGTCGTTGTCTTGCCCTCAAAGATCACGGCGGGCGTCGTGGGGTCCGTTGCAAAGCCCGGGGCCATGTAGTCGGTGATGGTGAAGGCCGCCTCCGGATCGCGGGTAAAGTTGAGCGCGCTGGCACGCAGGAGGCGGGTGTAAAACCGCCAATCGGTTTTGAGCCTGTCGAAAACTGTCTCAGCCATGGACCGTCTGTCTCCAAGGTGTCGCGGTTGGCGGGTGGGGGTGTGAGTGTTACATCGCTTCTCGCCCAACGCGCGAACCCAACCCACTCAAAGGGCTACCCTTCCGCCGATGACCGACATCAACCGTATCCGCAATTTCTCGATCGTTGCCCATATCGACCACGGCAAGTCGACCCTCGCCGACCGGCTGATCCAGCTCACCGGCGGCCTCAGCGACCGGGAGATGAAGGAGCAAGTGCTCGACAATATGGAGATCGAGCGCGAGCGCGGCATTACCATCAAGGCCCAAACCGTGCGGCTGGATTATACCGCCCCAGACGGCACGGCCTATGTGCTCAATCTCATCGACACGCCGGGGCATGTGGATTTTGCCTATGAGGTCAACCGCTCCCTGGCCGCCTGCGAGGGGTCGCTGTTGGTGGTGGATGCAAGCCAGGGGGTGGAGGCGCAAACCCTCGCCAATGTCTACCAGGCCATCGAGAACGATCACGAGATCATCCCGGTCCTCAACCAGATCGATCTTCCCGCGGCAGAGCCCGAGCGCGTGCGCAGCCAGATTGAGGATGTGATCGGCATTGACGCCTCGGACGCGATAGAGATCTCCGCAAAGACCGGTCTTGGGGTGGAGGAGGTGCTCGCCGGCATCGTAGAGCGGCTGCCGGCGCCTGAGGGAGACCGCGAGGCGCCGCTCAAAGCCATGCTGGTCGATAGTTGGTATGATGCCTATCTCGGGGTTGTGGTGCTGGTGCGCGTCATCGATGGGGAGCTGAAAAAAGGCCAGCGGGTGAAAATGATGGCCGCGGGGGCGGCTTACACCGTCGATCAGGTGGGCATCTTCCGCCCCAAGAAGGAAAACGTGGCATCGCTCGGGCCCGGCGAGATCGGCTTTCTCACCGCCTCGATCAAACAGGTGGCCGACACCTCCGTGGGCGACACGATCACCGAAGAGCGCCGGCCAGCCACAGAGCCCTTACCGGGCTTTAAGCCCAACCAGCCGGGGGGGTTTTGTGGGTTGTTCCCCATCGACTCGTCTGAGTTTGAAGACTTGCGGGAGGCGTTGGGCAAGCTGCGCCTTAACGATGCGAGCTTTGAATATGAGATGGAGACGAGCGCGGCCCTAGGCTTTGGCTTCCGCTGCGGGTTCCTCGGCCTTTTGCACCTCGAGATCATCCGGGAGCGGATTGATCGGGAATATGGCATCGATCTCATCACCACGGCGCCAAGCGTGGTGTACCACCTTTATATGACCGACGGGTCGATGCGGGAGATGCATAACCCGGCCGATATGCCGGATCCGGTGCATATCGAGCACATCGAGGAGCCGTGGATCAAGGCGACCATCTTGGTGCCGGACGAGTATCTGGGCGCGGTCCTGAAGCTCTGCGAGGACCGGCGCGGCATCCAACAAGACCTCACCTATGCGGGAAACCGCGCGATGATCGTCTATCGTTTGCCCCTCAATGAGGTGGTGTTTGACTTTTACGATCGGTTGAAATCGGTCACTCGCGGTTATGCAAGCTTTGATTATCAGATTGAGGAGTATGAGGCGGGCGTGCTGGTGCGCATGTCCATCCTCGTCAATGCCGAGCCGGTGGATGCGCTGGCAACCATCGTGCACCGCTCGCGCGCCGAAGCTCGGGGCCGGGCCATGTGCGAGCGGCTCAAAGATCTTATCCCGCGGCACCTCTTCCAAATCCCCGTACAGGCGGCGATTGGTGGCCGGGTGATCGCGCGGGAAACCATCCGGGCTATGCGCAAAGACGTGACAGCCAAATGCTATGGTGGTGACATCACCCGCAAGCGCAAGTTGCTGGAAAAGCAAAAGGCGGGCAAGAAGAAGATGCGCCAATTCGGCAAGGTGGAGATCCCGCAAGAGGCCTTCATC
>JBCDJA010000324.1:0-3616 GCA_038748465.1 Pseudomonadota bacterium | reverse complement strand
TTTGAGGATTTCGCTCTTGCCAGAGCATCCAGTCAAACCAATCCGTACCCGCTTGATGTCCCGTCACATCGCGCAAGACCGCGGCAATCGCGTCCCGGTCCGCCCAACTAAAACGCAAGGCGAGGATGAGCGTTGGGGCGATGTCTGGCTTGCCGTACTCGGTGAGGGTCGACAAAGCACGGTCAAACAAGGCTCCGTCCCGGCCGAGCAGGTGGCGCGAGGCCTCAAGGATCTGAGATCCAAGCTCGGACTGGGTCTCGCTCGCAAAAGCGGCCGCGCCTCCCCCAACGATGAGCGGGGCTGCGGCCAAGCCTGACATAACCCGCCTGCGATCGAGGGTTAGGGGCTGCCCGATGGGTCCGGGGCGTTGGGGGAGCGATGTGTGCAAAGGGGCAGAACGGCGAAACGGGGATCGGCGATGTGGCATCGGCGGCAAACCTCCAGCAGGGGGCGAAAAGCCCTCAAGATGTGGCGCCAATGGCGATCACAGCCCAATCAACAAGCTGTTAGCCCCCCTGCCGAATAAATCGAAACCGCGCCACTTACGGCCCGCATCGCCCGCCTTAGCCTTCGCGGAAGGAGCGCCGGACCGAATTAACAAGCGGCGAGGTGAGATACTCAAACAAGGTTTGCTGGCCTGTAAAAATGTAGGTCTCCGCCGGCATGCCCGGGATCAGTTCCGCCAGATCGATGATCTTCGCGCGTTCTGCTTCCGGAACTTCGAGCCAGACTTTGTAATAGATCTCGCCGGTTCGCTGGTCCTCCACCTTATCCGCAGACAGATATTTCACAGTGGCTGACAGGCGTGGCTGGTTGCGGCTCGGCAGGGAGGGGAAATACACCTGGGCCTCAAATCCTTCGCCCACGCTATCGACATCCTGGGGCGACAACCGCCCTTCGATGATGAGTTCCGCGTCCTTGGGGACGATCTCCAACAGCGCGCCGCCCGGTGGCACCACCCCGCCCGGCGTCCGGTAGGCAAGGTTGAGCACCCGTCCACTCGCCGGGGCGCGGATCTCTGTCCGTTGGAGGATGTCATCCAGTTTGAGGAGCTGTTCTTCGACCTCGCGCCGTTCCGCATCGACCTGCTCGAACTCTTCTTCAACGCGCCGATCCCGCTCAGTCCGGATCGCTATGATTTGGATTTCAGCCTCGTTGACCGCCTCGCGCGCCCGGGCCATTTCCGCCTGCAGACGACCGGCAAGGGAGTCAAGTTCTGCTTTGCGCCGCTTCAGGGCCAAAAGGCGTGGTTTCTCCTCAAGGCCTTTGCGGAACAAACTCTCCACCGCCACAATTTCTTCTTGGATTAGGTCAGACTGCCGGGTGACGCCCCGTCGCTCCTGATTGTAGCCCTCAATTTGCTGCCCAAATTGCTGGATCTGGGACCGTAGAACCTCGATCTGTCCTTGCGTGCTCTCCTGGCGCACCGTGAACTGACGACGTTGATCGGCGAGCAGTTTTACAAGATCGGGCCGCTCGTCCGACCGCAACAGCGGATCATCGAAGATAACCTCCTCAGCGCCGGCCCGCTCCGCCTCAAGCCGCAGCGACCGGGCCGTCAGCCGCTCAAGCCGGCCGGTCAAGGTTTTGACGTCAGCGCCCGCGCCGATGTCTTGCAGCACAACCAGCGGATCGCCCTGGCGAACGAAATCCCCCTCCTCAACGCGCACCTCTGCGATGATGCCCCCTTCCAGGTGTTGGATGGTTTTGCGGCTGCCTTCCGGGCTCACAAAGCCGGGCACCACGGCCGCAGACGACAGAGGCGCGGTGGTGGCCCACAGACCGCCAATGCCAAAAAAGCCAAGGAAGACGGCAAGGCCAACGATCAGCACAGGGCGGGTGCGTTTGATGAGAGCTGGACCGACATCAGGTGTCTCTTTATGCAGATCTTCTAAGATCTCCGACATCGGATCGCGATCGGCGGGGGGCGTTTGCGGGCGGTTCATTCGGCTTGTCCTTTTGCACGATCGTTTGCGCTCACGGTGGGGTCAGCGCCCGGGAGACGGGGCTTAGGGTCTTGTTGGACTGTGCCCTCGCGGCGCAAGGCAATTGATTTGAGGCGCTGCAGCACCTCCTGGCCCGTTTCATCGGCGACGACCCGGCCCTCTTCCATTCGGATCACGCGGTCAGCGATTTGCAAAATTCCAAGGTGATGGGTGACCATGATGATCGTTGCCGACCAGGCCTTGGCTTGCACAAGGGCCTCCCGCAAGGCTTTCTGTCCCTCATCGTCAAGGTTCGCATTCGGCTCGTCGAGCAAGATCAGCTTGGGGCGGCGATAGAGCGCGCGCGCCAGGCCCAGCCGTTGGCGCTGACCGGCCGAGAGCGCGCGGCCCCCCGCGCCGATCGGTGTGCGATAGGCTTGCGGCCAGGATTTGATTTCCTCATGGAGCCCCGCAAGCATCGCCGCGGCAACAACCTCCTCAAACGGAGCGTCTGGCTCAAGACGGGAAATCGCGTCGTGCACGGTATCACCAACCAATTGCACATCCTGGGGCAGATAACCGACAAGGCCTCCAAGTTGCTCGGGGGGCCAAACCCCCAATTCGGCGCCATCAAGGCGCACTTTGCCGTAGGAGGGGTTCCAAACGCCGCCGGCAAGCCGGCACAGCGTTGTTTTTCCGGCCCCGGACGGTCCGACGATCGCGGCGATGGTGCCCGGCTCAAACTCAAGCTGCAGGGGCCCAGCCAAGGGCCGCTCGCGCCCGGGCACGCCGTAGACTGCTTTATCGAAGCTCAGCCGGCCCTCCGGTTGGGGCAATTCCGGATGATCAGACAGCCTTGGCGCGGCCGCCAGAAGCCGGCCAATCCGCTCAAACGCTCCCCGCGCCTGGGTAAAGGAATTCCATGCCGTGATCGATTGCTCAAATGGCGCAAGGGTGCGGGACATGAGGATCGATGCCGCGATCATGGCCCCGGCCGTCATTTGGCCGCGCAAGACGAGCACCGCCCCAAGGCCCAACACGGCCATTTGGATCGTCAGCCGCAAGAACTTTGAAAACGCCAGGCAGCGGCTTGACCGCTCGGCCCCCATCGCGGTCAGCCTGTCGGCGTCGTCCTGCCGCTCGGCCCAGAGCCGCTGAACCCCCGCATCGAGGCCCATGGCACCGATGGCCTCTGCCGAGCCAAGGGCCCCTTCCAGGACACTGGTGGAGCGGCGCTCCGCCGTCGCCCCATCCGCATTTGGGCGCTTGGTCAAATAGGCGTTCACCAAGGCTAGGGTGATGAGCGCGAGCAGCGACACAAACGCGATCAACCCAAACAACCAGTGGATCAGGAATAGCACGCCTAGAAACAGAACCGTCCAGGGCGCATCAAAAAACACCTTGATGGGCTGCCCACCGGCGAAGGTGCGAATGAGCCTCAAATCAAGCATCGGTTGCAGGGTTATGGTCCCGCCCCCGCGGGAGATCCCGAGGGTTGCCTTGATGACCCGTGTGCTGAGGCGCCGGTGCAGCCACTGACCGGTTTGGGTCACAAGACCGTCCCGCACCGCGTCAAGGAGCGCATAGACGGCAAGCGCCACGGCCGCGATGACCGAGAGCCAAAGCAGGGTTTCAAGCCGGCCGCCGGACAAGACCCGATCGAACACCTGCATCATGTAGATCGGCACGGT
>JBCDJA010000323.1:0-3648 GCA_038748465.1 Pseudomonadota bacterium | reverse complement strand
CGCGCCAAAATGGCGTGAATGACCCCAACCCCGATTGTTGAGGACACCCTGCCATGCCCGACAGCTTTCACACCGATCTCGACAAGGTGCCAGCAAATTTCCAGGCCCTATCGCCGATTGACTTTTTGACCCGTGCCGCCGAGGTCTATGGGCATCGCGACGCGGTTGCCCATGGCGATCAGCGCACCACCTACCGGGAACTTGATTTAATGTGCCGGCGCCTTGCCTCCGCCCTCAACAAAAGGGGCATTGGCAAGGGCTCGGTTGTTTCCGTCATTGCACCGAACATTCCCGCCCACCTTGAATGTCACTTCGGCGTGCCCATGTCGGGCGCGGTGCTCAACGCCATCAACATCCGCCTCGATGCCGGCGCGATTGCCTTCATCCTCGATCACGGGGAGTGCGATCTGTTGCTTGTAGATGCCGATTTTGCGGATGTCGCCCGGGAAGCTGTCGCCCAATCGAGCCGCAAACCCACAATCGTCGATATTGACGATGCCTTGGGCCCACAAGGCGTGCGCATTGGCGAAACGACCTATGAGGCCCTGCTGGAGAACGGTGATCCGAACCATCATCCGGACCCGGTGGATGACGAGTGGCGCTCACTCGCCCTCAATTACACATCCGGCACGACAGGCAATCCGAAGGGCGTTGTCTACCATTATCGGGGCGCCTATCTGAACGCCATCGGCAATGCGCTGGCCTGGAACATGACCCAGTTTCCCACCTATTTGTGGACGCTGCCTATGTTCCATTGCAATGGCTGGTGCTTTCCCTGGGCGGTGACAATGCATGCGGGGCTTCACGTCTGCCTCAGAACGGTCGCCCCTGAAGACGTGATCCCTGCCATCGTGGAGTATCAGGTGACCCATATGTGCGGTGCGCCGATTGTCCTTAACATGATCGCCAACGCCCCCGATGAACTGCGCTCTAAAATCCCCTCCGGCCTTAAGGTCATGACCGCCGGCGCCGCGCCGCCCCCGGCTGTTATCCAAGCCATGGAAGACCTTGGCGCGACCGTAACCCATGTCTACGGACTAACGGAGGTTTACGGCCCTTGCGTGGTCTGCGCCCCGCAAACCGAATGGGACGGATTGTCAACCGAGGACCGGGTGAAAGTGAAGGCTCGGCAAGGCGTGCGCTACTCGGTGCTGGAAAACCTCGATGTCCTCGACCCTGAAACCATGGAGCCCGTCCCAGCCGATGGCGAGACGATCGGCGAGATCATGTTTCGCGGCAATGTAGTGATGAAGGGCTATTTAAAGAACCCCAAGGCCACGACCGAATCCTTCGACGACGGATGGTTCCATTCCGGCGATTTGGCGGTCAAGCACCCGGACAATTATGTCGAGATCCGGGACCGCTCGAAGGACATTATCATTTCCGGCGGCGAGAACATCTCAAGCATCGAGGTTGAGGGCGTGCTTTATAAGCACCCTGACGTTCTCAACGCTGCGGTTGTGGCACGGCCCGATGAAAAGTGGGGCGAAACGCCGTGCGCCTTCGTGGAAGTGAAACCCGGATCGAGCGTGACCGAAGCGGACCTCATTGCTTATTGCCGGGACAACATGGCCCACTTCAAGGCCCCTAAAACAATCGTCTTTCAGGAATTGCCAAAAACCTCGACCGGCAAGATCCAAAAGTTTGTGTTGCGCTCAACGGCCAAGGACCTGTAGTCGCGTCAGGCCATGGCGCGGGCGAAACCCGCCCCTACATACCGCGCAACTTCATCGCGCAGACGATCGACATCGACCGGCTTGGTGAGGAAACCATCCGCCCCGGCGTCGCGGCACAGGGCTTCCACATCGCCCATCACATTGGCGGTGACGATCACAACTGGCACATCCTTATAGGGCCTGTCAGAGGCTCGGATTCGCCGCAGCGTCTCTTCCCCATTTAAATGAGGCATTTGCAAATCCATCAGGATGAGGTCGAAGCGATCACCCTCAAGCTTATCGAGTGCCTCGGCACCGTTCTCAACCTCCGAGACGTGGACAGGCAGGCTTGCAAGAGCCTCGCGCACAAGCAAGCGATTGATCGGATTGTCCTCGACAACGAGAATATGAGGGGTATGCGGATCTTCAAGCGTCACGCCCTCATCCTGTGGCCCTGCCCGCGCATCAAGGTGAGATGTCGGTACGCTCGATAAGGGGACCTCAAACCAAAAGGTTGCCCCCTCGCCCGGTCGGCTCATGACATCCAACTCGCCGCCCATGCGCGCAACGATCTCGCGGGCAATGGAAAGGCCGAGGCCGGTTCCGCCATGTTTGCGGGTCGATGAATTATCGGCCTGGTGGAACCGATCGAAAATCACCTCACGGTCTTTTTCGCTGATGCCGGGCCCCGTATCGACGACCTCAAAGCGCACCCGGTCGCCGTCATGCCGTCGAGCCCTCAGCGCAACCTGCCCTTCTTCCGTGAACTTCACCGCATTGCCGGCTAAATTGATCAGCACCTGCAACAGCCGTCGCCCGTCACCGAGAACCGGCTCGTCCAAGCCCGAGGCGACCTCAGTGAGCACAGGCAGGTTTCGGGTTTGCGCCACCCCGATCACAGCGTTCTTGGCCTGCATTAACAGATCGCCAATCAAGAACGGTTCGTTTTTGAGGTCGATGAGCCCTGCCTCGATGCGGGAAAGGTCCAAGACGTCATTGATCAGGGTAAGAAGCATATCTCCCGACGAGACGATGATATCGAGATAGCTGGCCTGGCGCGGGTCAAGCTCAGTGCTGCGCAAAATCTCCGCCATGCCTAGCACGCCGTTAAGGGGTGTTCGGATTTCATGGCTCATATTGGCGAGAAATTCGGTTTTGAGGCGGTTCGTGCGCTCCGCCTCGCGCCGCGCCTCCACAAGCTCGGTCACATCGCTGTTTAGGCCCACGACGCGCACGGCACGGCCAGCTTCATCGCGCACGGCCTGGCCGCGCGTTCGCCACCACCGGATATCTCCAGCACCATTACGCACCCGGTAGGTTTCGTCGAAGGTCGTGTCGTGGCGCACATGAGTCATAAGGCGCCTGCGATAGCCCGGAAGGTCTTCCGGCACCACACGCGCCTCCCAGACAGGGAAGAAATCACGGCCGGGGGTGGCCTCCTCGCCCAGCATTTCAAAGTTACGGGGGGTACTGAACACCGTCCCGGTGAGAAGGTCCCAGTCCCAAACGCCGTCATCGGCGCCCGCGACCGCCAGCTCAAACCGCTCGCGCAAAGCATCGGCTTCTTGCTTCAGGGCCACGATCCGATCGGACGCGGCACGTTCTTGCGTGATATCGGTGATGCAGCCGTGCCAGACGATGGTGCCGTCCTCGGCGCGCTCTGGCGTCGATTGCCCCCGCACCCAGATCTCGCCCCGCTTAGGGTGGCGGATCCGATAATCCGCGCTCCAGGGCGTCATGTTTGCGGCCGACTCATCAATGCTCTGCGCAACCCGGTCAAAATCGTTCGGATGGATAACCGCCAGGGCCGCGTCTGCGCTTTCGCGCATGGCTTCAGGCGGGACGCCATAGATGTCGAGAGCGCCGGGGCTGGCATAGGGGAAATGGTAGGTGCCGTCAGCCCGGCGGCGAAATTGGTAAATCACGCCCGGGATATGGCGCGCGATCTTACGCAGGCTGTCGTCTTCTTGGGTCACCTGGGCCATCCGGCGGT
>JBCDJA010000322.1:0-3659 GCA_038748465.1 Pseudomonadota bacterium | reverse complement strand
TCATCGGCAAAGCCTGCCGCGGTGAGCAAGGCATCAATTTCAGTAAGTTCTTCAAGTCCAGCCTCGCCGGCCTGGGTGCCTGCAACAACAGCGGTCAGATCTTTAAGGAGCGAAGCGCGGTTGCCGCCGGCCACTTGCAAAAAGTCAAGAACGGCGGCCCGCTCGCTCGCTTGAAGACCGGCGCCGGCGGTAAAATCTCCGCTTTCGTCTTTTCTCCCCTCGCCCAAAAGACTCTCAACGCCTTCGAGCCCAAGACGGTCAAGCTTGTCGATTGCACGGAGCACTGTGAGGCGCACGCGACTGAAATCATCCTCCTCAGTGTCAAGACCGATGCGGCTTAACACACCATCAAGGATCTTTCGGTTGTTCACCTTAATGACGAAATCATCGCGCCGGATCCCCAAAGTCTCAAGGGTCTGGGCGAGCAACATGCAAATTTCCGCATCCGCCGCCATCAGGGGGGAGCCGACCGTATCTGCATCAAACTGCGTGAACTGACGAAACCGCCCAGGGCCAGGCTTTTCATTGCGCCAGACGGGCCCGGTTTGATACCGCCGGAAGGGCTTTGGCAATCCGTCATAGTGCTCGGCCACATAGCGGGCGAGCGGAGCGGTTAGATCGTAGCGGAGCGACAGCCATTGGCCGTCATCATCCTCAAACGAAAAAACCCCTTCATTTGGCCGGTCCTGATCGGGCAGGAACTTTCCCAAGCAATCTGAGTATTCAAGCGCTGACGTCTCTAGGGCCTCAAACCCATAGAGCGAAAAGACGGCCTCAATCTGCGCGAGCATGCGGGCGCGGTCCGTGAGGCTCGCCCCGCGGCCATCGGTGAGCCCCCGCGGCACCCGCGCCTTTGGGCGAAATGACTTGGTTTTTTTTGCCATGACACGGCACGCCTTCAGCTTGTTCCGCACGGCTGTCAGCAGTGCCGGTCTTCACCCCGTCAACCTTTAAAGGTTCAGCGCGCAGTCGCGACCGCGTTAACGCTCACTTTGCGCCCGTCCAAGCCCCGTTCCTAAGCCCGTTTTGCGGTGTTGCGCAAGCGCAAGGCTTAGTGGAGCGGGCTCGTTTGGGCCAGATCGGCTGATTCGGCCCCTCCGCGCCCCGGCAATGAGGCCTTTCGCCGTCTTCGGTGCAGAAAGGCCCAAGCGACGGGCCGTTAACCACCCCGTTTACGAATTCTTTACCAAGCGGGAAGACCGTGTGCACGGAATAAAAGTCCCCTGCGGGGGCGATGGCGCCGAGGCAAGGGTCGATGTGGTATGGCCTGGGAGAATCGGCAATATTCAACGGTGATGGAATTTATGACGCGCTTATTGTCTGGGCTTAAAGGCTGGCCTTCTACCCGCTCTTCCCTAGACGGATCAGGCGTGGGTGGCGGTGGCCCGGACGAAGGGGCGCACCAGCTGGTGCAGGACGCGCGCGAGCGTGGGGGCCCTGCGACCGGTAAGGGCGTGGTGCTGCTTATCGGTGATGAGGAGCAGTCCGAGCATTCGTTTTTCCCGGAAGCGGCCGAGCTTGCGCCGAGCGCATTGGGGCTTGCCATTTCGACGCGGCTGTCGAACGCGCTGCAAATCTACCGTCAGGAGCGGGTGGAAGCCATCGTTCTGGAGACGGAGCACCTCACGGAAGCAAGCTTAGCTCGGCTTGATTATGTGGCCGCTTGGGACCTGGCCTGTCCGCTTATCGTTGTTTATGGCGATGCGCATCCTGACCAGATGACGAAGGCATTTGAGGCGGGCGCCGATGAGGTGTTGCCCCGTCACCGGGTGCGCCAAGGGGCGATCTTCGATGTGGTCGAACATGCCGGCATCCGCCATCGCAAAATGGCCGGCCGGCAAGCTGCGCAGCAAACCCAAACAGCGCCGCCCTTCCATATCGTTCAGGAAATGCACGAGGGGATGGTCATCATTGACCGGGAGGGGATCGTCCGCTTTGTCAACGATCCGGTCTGTCGGCTGCTTCGCCAAACACCGAAAGACCTGATTGGCAAACCCTTCCCCTACCCGCTCCATGGCGCGGGCAAACAGGCGGTAGACCTTACCGATGACAGCGATGCCGGCGAGCTTCATGCCGAATTGCGGGTGATCGATACCGAGTGGGGCGGCTATCCGGCACGGCTCGTCTCGCTTCAAGACGTGACCGCGCGCACGATCATTGAGCAGGAGATCGCCAAAGCGACGGCCTTACGTGAGACGGCTGAGCGAACGGCCCAGGCGATTCGCCAGGATATTCGTGACCGCATTCTGGTTGAGGTTGAAGCGGCAACCTCTGACAATCGCCAGGACGCGGACGGGCTTAAGACGCTCTTATCCGATCTCCGGCGCACGATGACAGCCCTTGAAACCCGGCTTCGGACCGCGTCGCACTAATTGCGTGCCGCATCAAGATAGGCAAGCCAAGCCTGCGCCTCCTCCGTGCGCGGCGGCGACAACGCCGGATCGGCGAGCGCTTGAACAAAGGCTTCCGCCGCAGACGGATCTCCAAGCATCGCCCTTGCCTTGCCAAGGCCAAGCCAGACCGCGTTCGGATCGATGAGGCGGCCACGCTCGAGGGCCGTTTCAAAGGCATCCCGGGCAATGACCCAATCCCGGCGATCGAGCGCCGCTTGCCCCTGAAGGCCGAGGCTGGTTCCCGTCGTGTCGAGCAAGGCTGCCTCACCCAACACCTGAAAAGCCCCGTCGCTGTCCTTCAGGTGCCGCAACACCTCAGCGCGCAGGTGGAGGTATCTAAGGGTTTCGCGTTCGCTCACCGCAACCGCATCGAGGGCCTCCAGGGCCGTATTGGGCCGGCCAGCAATCCACGCTACCTCCGCATACGCAATAAGCTCGTCCGTCGTCTGAAGCAAACCTTGCTCAAAGATGAGATGCCGGACCGCCTCAGCGGCCGCACCCTGGCCCGTAAGGTCATAGGCCCGCGCCAGCTTCTGCCACAGGATTTTTTCCCGCGGACGTCCGTCAATCAGCTTGCGCAAGAGATCGATTTGCTCTTCGGCCCGGTCTGCTTCCTCAAAGAGGGACAAAGCAAGCCGATACCACGCCTCGGTAAACGGCCCGCGGGTGCGCAGACCAGCCTCGACCAGAGGCAGGGCCAGATCATTCTCCCCACGGATGACATGAACATTAGCGAGCAGAAAATAGGCTGAGGTCGGGGGCCGGCGAACCTGCTCAAACCATTCTGAGAGAACGGTTGCTGCCGCATCGGCATCGCCGGCAGCGGCATAAAGCTCCCCCAACCGATATTCTACATCCCGCTGCATATCGCGCGGCAAGGCCTTGGCCGACCGCGCCCGCTCAAAGGCGTCAATGGCAGCTCCGACATCGTTTAGCTTGAGGGTCAAATGGCCAAGTTGTTTGTCGATTACAGCTTGCTCAGCAGGCGTTAGGTCATCCCGCGCGGCCATCCGATTAAAGAGAAGGAGCGCCTCTTGATATCGCCCAGCGTCCATCACGTCTTGGGCCCGCTCAAACTCAACCGCAAGGTCCCCACCGATGATAGGCGCCGCCTGGCCAGGCCCGACACTGAGGAACCCCACCAGGAAAGCTGCAAATAACTGCACTTTCAGGCGCGGCGGCAGGCGGAATGTGCGGGCGGCGCTCACTCGCCGCGCTCCATTACCCCATCATCGAGTTTAAAACGGATCCGAACCTTGAACGGCG
>JBCDJA010000321.1:0-3680 GCA_038748465.1 Pseudomonadota bacterium | reverse complement strand
TCGGCATCAACCCGGTTGCCGATCCCCAGATGGCTCGCCTTCACCTCAATGTGCTCGACATTTGGGCTGAGACGGTCAATGCAGGCCCGCCAATCGACGATGCCATCGGACTTTGTATAGAGCGCCGTGACCGGGGTGATGAGGGGAACCCGCGTGCGTTCCTCGATCTCTGCCTCTATCGCATTGAGGTCTGCCCCCCGGCGCTCGTAATGGCCGTTCAGGACGGTGTATTTCGGCCCCCCGACAACGGGCGAGGCAAGGGTGACGATGCGGCGGACGAGATCGGGCCGGTCGCGGGCGGTCTCCCGCGCGAGGAACCCGCCAAGGCTCCACCCCACAAGATCGATGGGGCCGCCTGCCTTGCTCGCCACTTCTTCCACGCGGGCCTCAACCAGGGGCATCAGCTCCTCGACATTGCCGCGGTTGGTGCCAAGCCGCCATCCCTTGGGGCGGAACCCAAGCCGGCGCAAATACACCGAAAGCGCGCCCATCGACGTGCCATCGGTGCCAAAGCCCGGCAGCAAGAGCACGCTGCGACCGTTGCCTTTGGGGCGGGAGGGCAAACGCCACCAGGCGTGGGCAAAATGCGCCGCGTCTTGGGCCAACCGTGCCTCGCGCAAGACCGAACGAAGCGGTGGTTTTTGCGGCAAGGCGTCGGCGATTTGGGGTGAGGTGTCGCTCATGGTTGGCTCCAACCGTTGGTGAACACTATTCACCCCAATATGGATGATCCCTCTTGTTTGGCGAGTGATGGCCGTCAAACATAGACGTGAAGCTTAAGCACAAAGAACGTGCCTTCCACTTCGTTCGGCTTCAACGCCCGGCGATTGGGGCTTTGGGGCCAGGGATCGCGCACCACGAGCTCAATCGGTTGGCCGCGGCCATAGCTGTCACGCAGATAGGTCATGGCCGTGAGAACCGTGGCATGGCCCACCGCGCCGTTGATGAGTGGCACATCGTTGGACAATTCGGTCGCCACCCGGGCGCCGAGGCCCTGGGCCCAAACCCCCATATGCATGTCGAGCAGGGTCTCAGGCTCCACATAGAAGTTCTGGCCGTTGGCATCTTGCCACTGGCCGGCAGCGGCATAGGCGATTTGCTCGCCGGTGGCCGTCTTACAGGCCGTATCGCGGTAGATTTTGCGGACGATGACTTCCTGAGGAACCGTGAAGCCGTAAAGCGCGAAGATGCTCTCGATGCAGGCCGCCCAGCACCAGTTTTCGCAGCGCTGGCGTGTTGTCGGCCGTGGGCCGATGCGCAGACCAACAGTACATTGTTGGACGCCGTTATAATCAAAGCCAGAGCATTCACCCGCCGCTTCGGCAGCGTTGGGGCGAAGCAGGGTAGCGGCGAGGGCGGCCCCTCCGGCGAGGACGGCGCGGCGTGTGGGGATGGTGGTCATGGCGGGTCTCCCATCGGGGGTTAACGTTCGATGGGGGGACCGTGCCCGAGGGGCGGACCGGTTGCCGTGAAGCACTTCACACGGCCTGCCCGCCTAGAGGGGCGGGCTATCAGGCGGGCATGCGATCAAGCGGGCGTTTTCTTCAAGCTCGCCAGACCGTCATCGAGAGCCGAGACCTCTTTTTGAAGTTGATCGCGCATTTTGCGCACCTCATCGAGGATCTTGTCCGCGCTCGATCGGATGGTCTCAGAGGATTTTTTGATCGCGTCGAGCTTCTGAACTTGGCGCTCCACCTCACGCACTGACTTATCGAGGGCGCCAAAATCGATGCTCGCGCCCTCATCGTCCCGCGCCCTGCGCACCGAAAGCGCCTTGGCGGTTGCAAGAGCTGCATCGAGGATCACATCCGTTTGCGGATCGTCCGCATCCCACACGGCAAAGAGATCATCGCCGATGCGGGAAAAACGGTCGACCCCGTCAGGCGCGTTGCGGGCCGAAAACACAAAGACGCCTACCCCCGCTTGGCGATTGGCCCGCCCCCGGGCAATTTCCTCGCGCGCTTGGGCAAGGGTGATGCCCGCTTTTTCCTTGGCTTCAAAAACGATCCGCGCGCCCGCCGCCGCATGGTCGGGCCCGAGTTCCAGCACCGCATCCCCCACCTTGCAGGCCTTGATCTGACCCGTGGTGTTGCCCGTTGCCTGCAGCACATCGCCGCTACCGCCGACACGAACCTGGAGCGCCTCATTGAGGGCCTGCTCAAAAAGGTGCCCGTGTTCAGGCGAGCGGTCAGCTGCTTTGCGCTTGGCCGTAAGGCCCGCAAGCTCGGTGAGCACCTGGGTCCGGAACTCCGTATCCGCCTCATTTTGCGCGGTGATAACCTCCAGCAGTTCTTTGCGCATCCGCGCCAGGGCCGAGGCTTCCTCGTCGAGGGAGAATTCCTTGGAGATCTTTTGTTCTGTCTTTTGCATATTGCCGACAAGCCGGGAGAGCGCCCCGTCGGGATTATCAAGTGAGAACTCGCCGGACACTTTATCGAGGCGTTTTTCAAGCGCCTCGTGCATCTCTCCGTGCCGGAGTTTTAAATCGCGCATGAAGCGGGAGATGGCGCTATCCGGTTTGTCGAGGCTGAATTGGCCCAAAATCTCCTGACGCTGAACATCGAGGGTCTCGCGCATGCTGTCGCTCAACTTGGCGCGCAAACCCGTCGCGGAGGCAGGGTCAAGCAGCGCCATGAGCGGGCTGTGGCTGCCCACATGGCCCTCCAAGGCCTTCGTGAGCACACTGTCTTTTTCACCGACCTGGCGGCGCAAGGCCTGCTCTAGCTCTCCGTCCTGGGCCACGAGCCGGTTGACCCGCTCGGTGAACCGGCCCGAGGAGGGATCGAAATAATTGGTCAGATGGTCGGCGATTTCCTTGGTCACGCCCTCGCGGTGGGATTTGAGCGCCTCCCCCATTGCATCGACCATCCGGTCCCCTGCCTCGCGCACCTGGTCCACGTCGATCCGGGTTTGCGCTTGGGCAAGGGCCTGGACACCAATTTTGAGGGCGGCCAGCGCGAACTCGTCCCTTTCCGGCCCCTCGTCATAGGCGGACAGGGCATCAATCAAGCTGTCATCAGTGATGGTGAGATCAAGGTCCAGCACGTCGCCGACAACCGGTCGCCGGGCCCCGTGACGCTCGTGGAGGGGGTAGTCGATGCTCGCGCTCATGGCTTCGTCCATTGATTGGAATAAACCAAGAACACCTATCCGATTCGAACGCCGCTCTTAAAGCGCCAAACGATCGCATCTGGACTACACTGGTCGGAGGTCGACCAAGCAAAGAGACAAGCCGATGAAGAGCGTCAAAATTTTGTCGAGCGGAGCTCGCTCCGAGCTTATCCTGCCCGAGCATGTCTTGACCAAACTCGGTCTGCAAAAGGGGGACACCGCCTACCTGATAAAGATGCCGGACGGCGTGGTTCAAATCACGCGACGTGATCCAATTCTCGCAGACCAGATGGAAGCGGCGGAGGCGGTTATGGCGGAGGACCGAGACGCCCTTAGAGCGTTAGCCAAGTAACGGCATCAACCGCGGCGTTAGCCGCCGAGGGTTTCCAGCGCCTGGCCGATCAATGCGCGCTTTTCTTCCGTCGGCTCAGGCGTTGCGAGGTTCAAGCCCGCCAGCGCCTCCACGACAATCTCGCTCACCAAATACCGCATGACCCATTTGTGGTCCGCCGGCATGACATACCAAGGCGCCCACTCGGTGCTGGTGTGGGAGAGCGCCTCGGCAAAGG
>JBCDJA010000320.1:0-3698 GCA_038748465.1 Pseudomonadota bacterium | reverse complement strand
CTCAAGGCCTTCGCTCGCCATCAATTGCATGCCGACGCAAATGCCTAAGAACGGCTGGCCTCTCTGCATGACTGCTTCATCAAGGGCGGCCCGCATGCCCTCGATCCGCTCAAGGCCGCTCAGGCAATCGGCAAAGGCACCGACGCCCGGCAACACCACCCGATCGGCCCGTCGCACCGCCTCCGGATCGTCGGTCACATGAATATCCGGAACCGGCACAAAATGGGCGGCCTGGCGTTCAAAGGCCTTCGCCGCCGAGCGCAAATTGCCCGACCCGTAATCGATGATGGCAACGGTCATGCGTGCCTAAACCTCGATTGTGCCCTTAGTGGAAGGCACCCGGTCACCGACCCTTGGGTCATGCTCTAGGGCCGCTCGCAAGGCGCGGGCCGTAGCCTTGAAACAGCTTTCCGCCACATGGTGGGCATTCTCGCCATAGAGCGTTTGCACATGCAACGTCAGGCCGGCATTGCCGGCAAAGGCCTGAAACCATTCCTGGAAGAGTTCGGTGTCCATCTCACCGATCTTCGGGCGCGAGAAAGCAACATTCCAAACCAGCATCGGCCGGCCGGAAATATCGATTGCAACCCGGGTGCACGCCTCGTCCATGGGCACTTCCACATTGGCAAACCGGCGGATGCCCTTCGCCTCGCCCATTGCCTGGCGCACGGCCTTGCCGAGCACAATGCCCGTATCTTCCGTCGTGTGATGAAAATCAACCTCCAAATCGCCAACAGCCGCAAGCGTGATGTCGATCAGGGAGTGGCGCGAGAAGCTGTCCAGCATATGATCGAGGAAGCCGATGCCGGTTTTGATATCGGCGTCTCCGGTTCCATCGAGATTGATCTCAGCGGTGATTTTGGTTTCCCTCGTTTCGCGAGAGAGCGACGCTTTCCGCATGCCTGACGCTCCTGTTTGGCAAGCTGTGTGGTTACCAGGCTTTGCCCATGCTGGCCAATAGAGCGCCGTCTGCCAGGCTTTGGCGCCCTTTGGGGCTTTGCGCAGCGCGCGCAAGCCTTGAAGCCCGGTCCCCCAAGGCCACATGAGAGCTTCACGATTACAGTTAAGGAAGTGATGTGACGCAATCTGATCGGGATGCCGTGTGGCACGGCACCACCATTTTGTCGGTCCGGCGCGGTGGCCAGGTCGTCATCGCCGGCGACGGGCAAGTGAGCCTTGGGCAAACGGTGATCAAAGGGACCGCAAAAAAAGTCCGCCGGTTTCCGAAGGGCAATGTGGTTGCGGGATTTGCCGGTGCCACTGCCGATGCGCTGACCCTCTTTGAACGCCTTGAAACCAAGCTTGAGCAGCACCCCGGCCAGCTCGCCCGGGCGTGCGTCGAACTTGCTAAGGACTGGCGAACCGACCGCTATCTGCGCCGCCTTGAAGCCATGATGGCTGTGGCCGACCGCGAAACCAGCTTAGTGCTGACCGGCACTGGCGACGTGCTGGAGCCTGATGACGGGATCATCGGCATCGGGTCCGGCGGCAATTACGCGCTTGCCGCGGCCCGGGCGCTGCTTTCCGTTGAGACGGACCTGTCGGCAGAGGACATTGCCCGCCGGGCCATGGGCGTCGCTGCCGAGATTTGCGTTTACACCAACACGTCGCTCACCGTTGAGGTGATTGACGGCGCCGAAGAGGGGCGTTCATGACCGATTTTTCCCCCCGCGAAATTGTTTCTGAATTGGACCGCTTCATCATCGGCCAAGGTAATGCCAAACGCGCCGTCGCGATTGCCCTGCGCAACCGGTGGCGGCGACAACAGGTGCCAGAGCCCCTGCGCGAGGAGGTGCTGCCGAAGAACATCCTGATGATCGGCCCGACCGGCGTTGGCAAAACCGAGATCTCGCGCCGTCTCGCGAAATTGGCCAATGCGCCCTTTGTGAAAATCGAGGCAACAAAGTTCACCGAGGTCGGGTATGTCGGCCGCGATGTCGAGCAAATCGTCCGCGATCTTGTCGAGATCGGCATCAATTTGGTGCGCACGCAAAAGCGTAAAGAAGTTCACGCCCAAGCCTTTAAGAATGCCGAGGAGCGGGTGCTGACCGCCCTTGTGGGCCCTGGCGCTTCTGAAGGCACAAAAGACAGCTTCCGCCGTCAACTCCGCGACGGCGCGCTCGATGACAAGGAAATCGAGATCGATGTGATGGATGCCGGCGGCGGCATGCCAACCTTCGAGATCCCAGGCATGCCCGGCTCGCAAATGGGCATGGTCAATCTCGGGGACATTTTCGGCAAGGCGATGGGCCAACGCACCAAGCGCCGGCGCCTGTCGGTGAGCGAGTCCCACGAGGTTCTGATCGCCGAGGAATCGGACAAGCTTTTGGACGATGAGCAAATCGTGCAGGAAGCGATCCGAGCGGTGGAAAACAACGGCATCGTGTTTCTGGACGAAATCGACAAAATAACCGCGCGGTCAGAGCGTCAGGGTGCCGACGTTTCCCGCGAAGGCGTGCAGCGCGATCTGTTGCCCCTCATCGAGGGCACAACGGTTTCCACCAAATATGGGTCTGTAAAGACAGATCATATCCTGTTTATCGCCAGCGGTGCCTTCCAGGTCGCCAAACCCTCGGACATGTTGCCGGAACTGCAGGGCAGGCTGCCTATCCGCGTCGAGCTTGAAGCGCTGACGCGGGCCGACTTCAAACAGATCCTGACCGAAACCGAGGCAAGCCTCATCAAGCAATATGTCGCCCTTATGGAGACCGAGGGCGTTCACCTCAACTTCGCAGAAAGCGGCATTGATGCCCTTGCCGACATCGCGGTTCACGTGAACAGCAGTGTCGAGAATATCGGGGCCCGGCGCTTGCAGACCGTGCTTGAACGGGTGCTGGAAGAGATTTCCTTCTCAGCAACGGACCGCAGTGGGGAGACGGTCGAGATCGATGCCGATTATGTTCAAACCCATATCGGCGATCTGGCACAAAACACAGATTTGAGCCGGTTTATCCTGTAACGGATAAGTGTAGGGCCGCGCGGCCCGCACGAACTCTAACGCTTGCGTTTCAAGAACACATAAAACGCGCCTGACCCGCCGTGGCGCCTGTCCGCCTCCTCGATCCCGAGGACCATCGGGCGAATATCGGGCTGGCCAAGCCACATGGGCACCTCGCGGCGCAAGACCCCAAGCTGATCGGTTAGATCAAAGGCGTCCGCCCGTTGGCGCGGCGCGCTGCCTTTGCCGGTAATCACCAGCACAACCTTAGCACCTCTGCCCTGCGCCGCCTCAAGATACCGCACCAAGGCCCGGCGGGCCTCATCCCGGCGCAGCCCATGCAAATCGAGCCGCCCACCGATCTCTTGCCGGCCGCGCCTGACCTTTTGCACCGTCCGCCGATCAATCGGTGAGACAGACGCTAGGCTGATTGATTCAGGCCGATCGGACTTGTGACCTGCCGCAGGCTGAGCAGATTTTGCCGATTTGCGGGGCTTATTTACTGACGCATCGGCGGCCGCTTCGCTCAAATGCCCGGAGGGGAATGGCTCGTCTCTCGCCCGTTCGACATGGCGCGTGGCATGGTGCCAAAGCGACAGCTCGTCGGCCGTCGGTTGCCGGCCCCGCCGGCGCTTCATTCCGGGATCTCGAGGGTGAGCGTATCCCCATCGGCGAAATGGCGTGCTGCCAAAGCCTTGGGCAGCAGGAGGGTCAACGTGCCCGGCTCGGCCATGCGCCCGGCCAACTCCCCGGCCGCGCT
>JBCDJA010000319.1:0-3702 GCA_038748465.1 Pseudomonadota bacterium | reverse complement strand
GTTTGAAGATCGGATCGACACGAGGATCGCTGATGCGCCGTCGCGCCATCGGGTGCTGGCTGGCCGCGAGCCGGGCGGTGTGATCGATACAAGCCCCATTGTGTGCGCGTGCCATTGTGTAAGCCGGCAAACCCTCGAAGGGGCCCTCGCCGCGGGGTGTCCCCGGACGGTTGATGGGCTGGGGGGGGCGACCAAGGCTGGCACCAATTGCGGGTCCTGTAAGCCCGAATTACGCCGGATACTCACCGCCTGCCATCCGGAGACTGAGGATGCCGATGCACCCTCCGGCGCGGACTTACCGATGGCCGTCTAAATTGTAGCGATAGCGCTGCCTTGCCGAGCGCACCGCGCGATGAGCAGCATGGGGCCGGGGCGCCGGTCGGTTAGTGACGTTTGGTGAGCGCCTTAGAGACGCTCAAAGAGCGTCGCATTGGCCATCCCGCCCGATTCGCACATGGTCTGTAACCCAAGGGTTCCACCGCTAATCTCCAGCCCACGGATGAGATTGGCCGTCAACCGCCCGCCTGAGGCGCCAACCGGATGGCCAAGCGCAATGGCGCCGCCATGGGCATTGACACAGGCAGGGTCGGCGCCGGTTTCCTTAAGCCATGCAAGGACGACAGAGGCAAACGCCTCGTTGACTTCAAATCGGTCAATGTGCGCGAGCCCGATGCCGGCGCGGGAAAGCAACTTCTCGGTTGCTGGGATGATACCCGTCAGCATGAGGATCGGATCGTCCCCCGTCACGGCAAAATGGGTGACGGCCGCCCGAGGCGTGAGGTTGTAGCGCGCCGCAGCCGCTTCGCTGGCGAGCAAGATCGCCGTGGCCCCGTCGGTCACCTGACTTGCATTGCCTGCGGTGACACCCCAATCGATCTCTGGGAACCGCGCCGATAGGGCCTCATCGGCAAAAGACGGTGTGAGCGCGGCAAGCCCCTCAAGGCTTGTTTCCCGGCGGATCCCCTCATCGGAGGTGACGATCCGAGCCTCGCCATGCTCGCTTTCTATGCGGATCGGGACGATGTCTTTTTGGCTGTGGCCCGCATCCTCAAAGGCGGCCGCGCGCGCGTGGGACCGCACCGCATAAGCATCCTGCTCGGTGCGCGACAACTGCCATTTTGCAGCGATCAGTTCTGCGGAGATCCCTTGGTGGACTAATCCTTCCCGGTACCTCTCATGGAAGAGCGGGCCGAGATTGTCCTTCCCCATCCGGTTTGCCCGCATCGGCACCCGGCTCATCATTTCTACGCCGCCCGCGATTGCAAAGTCATAGGCCCCGGCGATTATGCCTTGTGCGGCAAAATCCAGTGCCTGTTGCGCCGAGCCGCATTTGCGGTCAAGGCTCACCCCGGGCACGCTTTCCGGCAGGCCTGCAGCCAGCGCCGCTTGCCGTGCCACATTGCCCGACTGCTCGGCAACTTGCAGCACACAGCCGGCAATCACATCATCAATGAGGTGGGGATCAATCCCTGTACGGTCGACCAAGCCCCGCAAGACCTGCGCGAAGAGGTCGACCGGGTGGGCATCCGCCAGAGCGCCGTTCTGCCGACCTTTTGCGAAAGGAGAGCGAACGATATCGACAATCACCGCACGGGGCATTGGGGCGGCCTAACTGTTTCGACGCAAAGTCAGGTTGAACACATCCGATTGCACCTTGACGACCGGCGATTGGGCTATGGCCATTAGCTTACGGACCTGGTCGATCTCAGGGGAGGATAAGAGCGGGAAGACACGCTTGACCGGCCCCGCAGCCCGCATTTTATCGATGTCGGGTTGGGGAATAAGCGCTTTGAGGATCAGCTCATCGTCATCGCTTCCAGTGCCATATTGGGCGCGCAACTCATCTTCCGTCGGCTGCGGAGGCGGGTTGTCGCCAATCGGCTTTGCGCGGTCATTGCTCATGATTTTGTCAAGGACATCCGGCTCGATGGGCGCAGGTGGCTCTCCATAGTACTTAAAGGCATACTGAATAACCTCGTCGGGGACGATGGAATAACGCTTTCCACTGACGATATTAAGAACGGCCTGGATGCCGACCAATTGGCTAAAGGGCGTTGCCATAATCGGATAGCCTAACTCCCGGCGGACGGTCGCGACCTCCTTCAGCACTTCTGGGAGCTTTTCAGTCATATTGTGTTGAGCGAGCTGGGCTTTGAGCGTGCCCATCATACCGCCCGGGATTTGATGGGCCAATGAGAGTACGTCATATTCGCTGTGCTGATTAACGGCAAACCCGGCCGCTTTGCCGACCTTCTCCATGTGCTCGGCGACGGGGGCAAGGAGCGATGTGTCGAGATTGTGGGTGTGCCCGAGGATCTCGAGATTGTGCACCATGATCTCTGTGGAGGGAACCGACGCGCCATTCGCCATGGGGCGGCTTGCCGTATGCAGAATATCGATACCGAGCTCGATTGCATCCATGTAAATCTTGCCGGACATGCCCAGCAGGTTGTTGGAGTGCAGCTCAATCCGTTTGCCGTTGGCTGCCTCCTGCAGAGCTGGAATAAGCGTTGCCATACGCTCTTTATCGAGAACGCCCCCGGTGTCGTAAAGGAGCAAGGTGTCGATGTCGGGTGAGGCTGCGATCTCGCGCGCTTTGGAGGCGAAATACGCATCATCGTGCACCGGGCTGAGGGTATACATAATCGAACCCGCAACCTCGGACCCAAATTGCTTGGCGAGCTTTGCAAGCCGATGCATTTTATCGATGTTGTAGAGCACATCGTAAATCCAGAAGCTGCGGCAGCCATGGACGTTCAGTTGCCGCATCCAAATGTCCATGAGCGCGTCCGGCGTAACGCCGAAGGTGACGCTGGCATTGGTGCGCATGCCGCCCCGGATTCGGGTGCGCGGCATGGCTTGCAAAAGCAAGTCTAGCCCCTCCCACGGGTCCTCCTGACAATGACGGATCATTACCTCAAACATGGAAGAGCCGGTGAGATCGATCGTCGAAAATCCCGTGCGATCGAGGAGGGGAGCGACGGGCAGGGCCATGCCCGCCTGCATCCGCATGCCCCAAAGGCTCTGCTGCCCATCGCGCAAGGTCTCGTCGAGAAAGTCAATGTGGGCCATCTGCAGGCCTCCCGTCGTTGAGAAAGGCCGGCAGCCCGTGCTGCTCCAACCATTTGGTGTTGAATCGGTTGGCGATAAAATCCGGGTGCTGGACGATAAATCGCTGGAAATCCCGATTTGTCGTGATGCCTTTAATCGTGAAGTCCGCCAGGCACGACCCCATTAAGGCGGCTGCTTCCGTCCGTGTAGATCCATGGACAATCAGCTTACCAAGCATCGAGTCGTAATAGGGGGGCACCATGGCCCCTGGCCGGCAATGGCTGTCGAGCCGCACAGCCGAACCGTGCTCAAGATGCCAGCTTGTCAGTTGCCCCGGTTGGGGGTGGAAATCTTTATGGGGGTCTTCTGCATTGATCCGGCATTCGATCGCATGGCCCGATATTGCAAGGTCTGATTGGTTTAGCGACAGGGGCTCACCGCCGGCGATGCGCAATTGCCACTGCACCAAATCTTCGCCGGTCACGATCTCCGAGACGGGGTGCTCGACCTGGATGCGGGCATTCACCTCGATGAAGTAAAACTCTTCCCGATCAAGATCATAGAGGAATTCCACCGTACCCGCATTGCGGTACTTCACCGAGGCCACAAGGTCCACCGCGGCTTGATGCAGGGCCGACTTTACCTTTTCGG
>JBCDJA010000318.1:0-3721 GCA_038748465.1 Pseudomonadota bacterium | reverse complement strand
CGCTCAGGATGGCCGCATTGGAATGGCCGCAGGGGGGGATGGCCGCAAAGCGGGGGATGGCCAGACGTCTGGGGCAGGGCGCGCCACCGCTGCAGCCAGCCCGGCAATCGGTTCTCTCCCGTCGCGGCGCAGCTCACAAGGCTTGAATTTGCTTTGGGCTGGGCTAGCCCTCATGCGAGGGCGTTCCAGCCAAGACCCACGGGCCCGCGAGGACGTGGCACTCGACAACGGCCCGCCGAAGCGCGTGAGCGATACAGAACCGGACTCTATCCGGAACGAATCACTGACCTCAAATCGGCCTTGATTCGTTCACGTACAAGATGTTGCGCGAATGCGTTCCCACGCTACTAGAGCGCCGGCCGACCCGAGTGCCGATCTCCCCTTGCGAGCGGCCCTTGGGCTTTTATCGCGAGGCACCGTCGAGCGGGGGCGCTGCGTATTCGGCGGCGCGTTTTTTGTCGATGCTCGCGATCGCGGCAACGCCGACGCCATAGGGGGTCCGAGCCTCAAGCCGAACCGGCACGCGAAACGGGGTGCCTTCAATTGCGCCGAACCAAACATGCCAGGGCGGCCACTCGGCGATATCCCGGTCTTTCTTTTTAAAGCCCGCAATTTCAGTGTGATAGATGATGCACCGGGTGGCGGGGCCGCGATAAACGCCCTGCCGGCCAACGCTCACCGTTTCCACATCGACAAATTTAAACGCGACGTCGAAGCGCCGCCGACCATCGTAGATCTGGATCGGCTCGCCGCAGGGATTGGCGCTGGTGTCGGCGTCGGTGAGGCTCATGGCGAGAATGGCCGAAGCCGGGTCGATGGTTTGCTTCTTTTGCGCATCCGGAACGTTCCGTTTTTTGTAATTATACTGGGGCTTTGAGAGAATTTTCTCAGGTCCCGTTTCGCCATAAATGAGCTCAACGAATTGACGTTTTTTGCGGTCCACCAGGTCGGCTGTGTAGCGTTGGGGCTGGGGCCGGGTTTGGGCGACCGGCACAAGGCCGCGCGATCCCACATGCACATCGGAGTTGGTGAACAGGGTGAGCAGCCCCGCGGTTTTGGCGCGGGACTCGGCCTCGTATTCGCCGTCCTGGAGGGTTGCCCTGAAGCTTGCACTGGCAAGGCGAAAGCCGCCGAAATGGACCTGGTAGGTTACCGACACGCCGGTATCGGCGGTCTCGAAGTTTGCATGGCCTGGCCGCTTGATGAGGTCCACCGAGGGTTCTTCAGCCGGCGGGCTGGCGGCGGCGGCCGGCCAGGCCAGAAGCCACAGGGTCGCTGCGGTGCTCAAAAAGCGCATGGGTGGCCGAGGAAATGCCATGGGTCCTGTCCGTTTCGGGTCGAAGCGCGAGCCTTTCAATTTATGCCCGCATACGCCGATTTGGCGGTGAAATTTTGATGTCTCAGAGGCAAAGTCTTAACGCGTCTGCGGCGGGGCTTGACCGGCCTCAGGCCGCGCGCCTATACACCGCGGTCCCCCTTGGCCGACCCCGGCTCAACTGATCTGGAGATACCCATGTCGCGGCGCTGCGAACTAACCGGCAAAGGCGTGATGACTGGCAACAATGTGAGCCACGCCCAAAATAAGACCCGCCGGGTGTTTCGTCCCAATCTATGCAACGTGACCTTAGCGAGCGAAGCGCTTGAGCGTTCGTTCCGGCTGCGTGTCTCGGCCCATGCGTTGCGGTCGGTTGACCACGCCGGCGGACTTGATGCGTTCTTGAAAAAATCACGCGCTGACCGGCTCTCGCCCCGCGCGCGGCGCATCAAGATTGAGGTGGAGCGGGCAGCCGAGCCTTCTGCCGCCCGGTCCGACGCTGGGGCGCAAACTGAGGCCGCAGCGGACGCTTGATCCGGTGGACACGCGGTCCAGCAACCGTTTAGGGCAGTTTGTGTCACGTTGGCACATCGACCGGCGCAGTGTGAGGACAATGGACCTTATCAGGCACCTGAAACGTGGCTCCCGCCGCCATTTTGACCGTCCGCCCAAGCGCCCTTAAGCCTCTCTATTTATTTGATTTTTTTGGCTCTTACCGGCCGGTTCTGCCGGGGCCGGCCGTGCACCCGTTCCAGGCCGCTGGCATGGCGCCTGCTCTTTACCCCTCAGTGCAGTGGAAAAGGAGTAGGGCCCATGATGTGGGACATATCGCAGGTTCAAGACGACCCCCAATCGCAAACGGTCAATCAGAAGATCGCCAAGGCGCTCAACGTGCTCTCGCGCCTGGTGATGCCCGTCGCCGCTTTGTCGCTTTGGCTGTTTCTTGCCTTCCTCACCTCGGATCGGACCATCACCAGCTTTGACTTTCTCGCCGGCGATTTGGCGAGCTGGAATCCAGGCAGCTGGTTGACCCTTGGCCATTTGTTGCTGCCGATTGCGTTCTTCTTGGTGGTGCTCACAAACCGGCGCTATGGCGCGGCCTATGCCGCCGGCCAGGTGGGACTTGCCTGGATTGTTCTTGCCATCGTTACCACGATCCTCCTGCGCTATGGGGGTGAGGCGGGCTCGGACGGCGCTTTGCCTGACTTGCGCCAGGCGGCCGCCTTCTTTGTTGCGATCCTTCTTGCTCAGCTCTTCAGCATCGAGATCTTCGACAAGACCCGCGGTCCGATTTGGTGGCCGGCCCCGTTCAATGCGCTCTTCTGGGGTGGGTTCGTCCTTGCCGCGCTCTATTACCCAATGGCGTTCTGGGGTACAGAGCGGGATTGGTTGCAGCCGATGGTGGTGTTCTTTGGCCTGATGGCTGTTGCCGCGCTGGCGATGCTGCTGCCCTATCACCTGCTGCGCGCTGCGGTGCGCCCGACCGGGGGCTATAACAGCGCCTGAGCGGGCTTTGCGCTGCGTTAGTCGCCCAGGGCGGCGCGCTGATCCGCCTCAAGCCTGAGATGGACGAGCAAGGTGCGCTGCAACGGGTTGAAATTGTCATCGGACATCACAAGAAAATCGAGGGCCCCATCGGGCCCTTCGAAGGTGACGAGCGCTTCCATATTGTCGACTGCGGCGGGCCAATGCGCGCGTCCAAGGCGCGTTGCCACCGGCGGCGTGGTGGCCCAGGTCTCACCTGGCGGTAACCGGCTGATCTGCATGCTGAGCCGCCCGATGCCCTCAAACCGGCGCTCTAAGAGATAGACCGCGCCATCCGGCCCGACGCTCATATCGGTGATCTTGTAAGGGGGTGAGGCGGTAAGCGGAATATCGGTCACGCCCTCAGGCCCGAAGCTGAGCAAGACATGGCTTGTCGGATCGCCCGGGCGCTGCTCCAGACCGCCGAGATAGGTCCCTTGCTGGGCCCCGAAGGCAACAGCCTCCAGGCCGCCATTGGCTTTCATGTCTGGGATCGGTTTGCCGCGGTAGATTTGCGCCGGCGTGGTAAACCGCCCATCGCCTGTGTAGGAATAAAGCAGCAGCCTGTGGGTGTGTTCAAACGACACCACCACCTCATAGCCCGCGCCGTCCTTGCGGATCGCCAAACCCTCGGCATCATACATCCGTCTGTGGGCGAAGGGTTTACCATTGCGCCCGTGCATTTTGGCAATGCGCAGATCGCCGATCCTTTTGAGGGCCCCGTCGACCGGCGAGAAGGCCAGGGTCCCATGCAGCCAGGTGCCCGTATCGCTCACCGCCAGGAAGCGATTATCCCCATAAAGAGCAAGGCCTGAATAGCCGCCAAAGGACTTGTCATAGGACTGAAGTTCAAAGCCGGACACATAGGTCAGGTCACCAAGG
>JBCDJA010000317.1:0-3750 GCA_038748465.1 Pseudomonadota bacterium | reverse complement strand
AGGCATCGAGGATCGCGGACATGGTGCGCGCATACTCGCCTTTGCGGCCGACGACCTTGTGGGACAAAATCACCGGCAATCCGCCGAGAAAATGCGCGGGATATTCATCGAGGATGATCTGTTCGATGCGTTTTTCATGGTCTGGATTGAGCGTTGCGTTGAGAAGACCTACAACAAAGGCCTGGGCGCCCTTATCTACCAGCGCGCGAACCGCCTCGCGCACCCCGTCCTCGTCAAGAGCAAGCACACAATCGCCCTTCCAATCGATCCGCTCGCGTACACCGACGATCATGGTGCGGTCCACCAGGGGGACGGGTCTGTCCGCCCCCGGCAGGTCGGCTTGGTATTCCTCCGGCATCCCATCGCCATAGCCCCGTGCGCGCATGAGCGGCACCGTCCATTCATGGCCCTTGGTGGTTATGAGGCCAATCCGCGGTCCTTTGCGCTCAATGAGGGCATTGGTGCCGAGCGTGGTCGCATAGCGCACGGCATCAAGCTCACTTAAGACGCCCTCGACATCGCGCGAGATGTTTCCGCACGCGGTTTCCAGCGCCTGCATAAACCCAGTCGAGAGATTATTGTGGGTCGTCAGGGCTTTGGCATGGGTGTACTGATCGTCAAAGGCCAGAAAGCAATCGGTGAACGTACCGCCAATATCAACACTCACGCGTCGCATGGTTCAGGCTCCCGTTTTAGCGGCTTCGCGCTTTTTCAGCGCGTCAATGTCAAGCTCGATGTCGTGGGTCAGCGGGTGGCCGGGGGGAAGATATTCCACCTCCACAAGCGTCGCGCAGCCCTGGCAATAATACTCGATCATCCGGCACCAATTGGGATCGGGCGCGTGGGTGAACTCGTATTTTTCCGGATCGAGCAAGGGCCGGTGGATCTCGCGCGGGTCGCGCTCTGCGATCAACAGGCCCTTCTTATAATTGTCGCGCGCCGGGCCGATGTCCTCGCCGCAGGAGCGACAATGCCAGCGCTCTGTATCGAGATTGATTTCAAGATACTCGGTAATGGCAACTTTTAGCGCATTGCTCATTGGGCCGCCTCCAGCAAAAGATCGTTATTGGCTGTCACGCTGAACCGCCAATCTGACGGGATAAAGCAGGTGAGATATCCCCCGCTGACGAGGGCAGGCCCCGTGCCGCCAATGCCGGGCGCGAGGGTTTCCGGATCGATGAGGGGGACCGATTGGGTGCCGCCTTCATCAAGGGTCAAGGCCCGATCGCCAGCCGTCTCGGCTTTTTGGCCCGCGCCGGTATCGCCGGTGGCGAGGGTAAACTTCGCGAGATCGTATCGAGCATTGAGGTGGAGGCGGGAGCCGGCCTTCAGCGCACCACCCGCAAGCGGGGTGAGGGTTGCAATCCCGTCCGTTTCGGACCATTCGGAAAAGGCGTAGGTTGCCTCCCGGGGCTCCACCCCCTCGCCAAACATGTCCCGCTTTGCACGGTCCATCAATGTCTCGGTCGCCTGATCGAGGCCTGTGGCCTGAATGTCCTCGGCTTCTAAAAAGTAGTCCTGACCGAGATCGCTAAAGCCGATCCCATAGGCGCTGAAGACGGCCGAGAGATGGGGCACGATCACCCGTTTGATGCCGGCCCTAGCGGCGATGGAACAGGCGTTCATCGGCCCGGCACCGCCAAACGAGATAAGGGTCGCGCTCGCCGGGTCTGCCTTGCGGGCCTTTAAGATCTCTGCTGTCTTCGTCGCGACTTTTTCCTCATAGGCAGCAGAGGCCGCGGCAAGGGCGGCGGGCAATGAAAGTCCCAGCGGCTCGGCAATGGCCGCAATGACCGCGGCTTCCGCACGCCCCTTATCAAGGGTCAGTGTGCCCCCCAAATAGCGGTCCGGATCGATAATCCCTGCAAGGACGAGTACGTCTGTGAGCGTGGCGTGGGTCCCGCCCCGCCCGAAACAAGCCGGCCCCGGAGAGGCGCCGACGCTTTCAGGGCCCACCGCGATCTGGCCGTCTTTGACCTGCAAGATCGAGCTGCCGCCCGCGCCGATGCTGTCGACCTCGCCCATCGAAAACGAAAAGGGCAGGCCGCCAGCACGGCCATAGGCAAGGGCGCGCGCCTTGCCCCCCTCTATCACGGCAAAGTCGGTTGTCGTCCCGCCCACATCAAGGGATACAACTGTTGGCGCCTCGTAATGGCGGGCATAGGCTGCCGTGCCCTCAAGTCCGCCCGCCGGGCCGGAGCTATAGGTTTTGAGTGCTGTGGTCTTGGCGACCCGCGCCGAGCCGCCGTCGTTGCGGAAAATCAACAGGGGATTGCGCATATGATGGCGTCTGACGACCGCCTCTGCTCCGTAGAGGAAGTTTTCCATCGTCGGGTGCAGAAAGGCATTGAGTACCGCCGTCGCCAGGCGGCGCCCATGCTGCCGGTCGCCGCTCAATTCAAAAGAGAAGAGCACGGGGACTGCACCGAGGAGGTGACGGGGGAACCGGTCGAGGATGGTTGCCTTTGCTGCGCGTTCAGCTTCAGGTGAGGCGAGACACAGCACAATCCGGTGGGCGCCTTGACCGAGCAATTTGTTGACCGCTGCGGTGACCTGCGCCGGGTCGCTGTCGCCGCCCGGGTCCGTCGCAATGCTTTCCGGCGATCCTGCGATCATGGAGCCCCAAAGGCCCTCATCGGTAGCCCAGTCCGCCGCGGCGCCGTAGAGGGAGGCCTCCTCACCCGCCTCAACGATGACGCCGACGGGCAGGCCCTTGCGCTCCACAATCGCGTTGGTGCCGGACGTGGTGGAATAACGCAGCCGTTCAGTGTCGCGGATGAGGGTTGGCAAATCCTCCTCCCCGTAGAGCAGGGCCGAGGCCTGTCGCAACACATCGACAAAACAGATGGTCAAATCATGGGGTGTGGTCGGCGACTTGGCCGTTATAATGCGCGATCCGTCGGACACGCAGGCATCGGTGAAAGTCCCGCCATTATCGATGTTGATCAGTAAACCCATAGGCGCACGTGTCCTCCTGCGGCTCGACGCATTATTCGGCCCAGGCAGGCCGGCGACGTGATAGTGGGGGGCGGGTACACACCCTTCCCTTGTGCGTTTCCAGCGGTTTGACAGCCGCCTTTATTGAGTATCTACTCAATAGCGTAGAAGCGCTTTCGGTACCTGTCAACACACAATCTTACCAATGCGCGAGGGGTGTGATAGGCGACGGCCGATGGACTGGCGCTGCGCCCTTCTCATGGGTGGTGTGTGGCCAGAGATGGTGTCAAAAAAAGCACCTTGTGCGGATCGATCGAAGGAAAGTCTCAGCGTATGTCGCGACAACGAGCATCTCGGATGGCCCCGGACGAGCGGCGCGAACAGCTGCTGGCATCGGCCGTTCGAGCGTTTGGGGAACACGGGGTGGCCCGGGCCAAGCACGCCGATGTGGCGGCGGCAGCGGGCGTCTCTGAGGCGACGGTGTTTGTTTATTTCCCAACGCGGCAGGCCTTGCGCGAAGCGGTGTTTGCGCATTTTGAGCAATGGGCGTTGACCCTCGCGGAGACGACCTTGGGGTCTGCGCTGCCTGGAGACCTCGCCATCGAGGCGCATCTGAAAGGGGCCGCCGACCTCTTTGCCCGCAAACCGGAAGAGGTCCGTATTTGGATCGGCTGGAGCATGGCGATCGAGGACGAGTTGTGGCCGCGCTATCGCCAACTGCAACAGGCGGTCCTCGGACAAATCGAGCGGGCGTTGCGACGGGGGCAAGGCGAGGGGGTGTTCGACCCCGCCATCGACGCAGAGGAAGCGGCT